>CAZTWR010000193.1:0-3863 GCA_964618055.1 uncultured Pirellulales bacterium
ATGCCAAGAGTTAGAAAAGGTTCGGCACGACACCAGGCAAAGAAACGAATCCTCAAAGCAGTGAAGGGACACCGCGGCTCTGCAGGCCGACTGTATCGTTCGGCTAAAGAAGCCACTACACGAGCAACTGTCAATGCTCGTATCGGCCGCAAGCTCCGAAAAAGAGATTTCCGAGGTTTGTGGATTATACGTCTGAGTGCAGCGTGTCGGCAGCGAGAGATAAGATACAGCCAGTTTATCAACGGTTGTAAAAAAGCTAACATTCAGCTGAACCGCAAGATGCTAAGCGAAATTGCTGTAGCCGACCCGGGGGGCTTCGATGCTATCGTTGCTGCTGCCAAAGCTGCTATTACCCAATAGTGCTAATGGTTCACCAATACACAATACGATATACGAGAAAATATGGTTGAGCAATTAGAAAAAATCAGTAAGGATGCGCTCACAGCCTTAAAAAAAATCACTGATGCGACAGCACTGGAAGATTTCCGTATAAAATATCTGGGCCGAAAAGGTCAAATTACTCAAATGCTCGGCCAAATAGGACACCTGCCCCCTGAACAAAGACGCGCGGCAGGACAACTTGCAAACAAAACAAAAAAGAAAATCACCGAAGCATTTGAGCAGCTAAAAAGAAGCTTGTTGCAATCACAGCAAGAAAAATCTCAAGAGCTGCTTGACGTTACCCTACCTGGCACAGCTGTTAACGTCGGCAAAACGCATGTCATTACCCAAACGGTAAATGAACTACTGGAAATATTCGGCCGAATGGGCTTTGCCATCGCCTACGGACCTGAAGTTGAAGACGAGTGGCATAATTTCGTCGCATTGAATATGGGGCCTGAACACCCGGCAAGAGACCCCTTCGATGCTTTTTATATTGACGACAACACCCTTCTGCGAAGCCACACCTCGCCGGTTCAGATACGCATTATGGAACAAACCAAACCACCCATTCGTGTAGTTGCACCAGGGCGGGTCTATCGTCCGGACACTGTCGATGCAACACATATGTATATGTTTTATCAAATCGAAGCGCTGGTTGTCGATAAGGATATCAGTATGGTGGATATGAAAACCACCATTGACCAATTCATTCACGCCTATTATGGGCCTGAAATTAAATGGCGACTTCGGCCGAGCTTTTTCCCCTTTACAGAACCGAGCGGAGAGGTCGACTTGTTATGGGTAGATAAACAAGGCAAAGAAGACTGGATGGAAGTTGGCGGCTGTGGTATGGTTGACCCTAATGTTTTCGATGCGGTCGGGATAGATAGTGAAAAATATACCGGCTGGGCGTTCGGATTTGGCATTGAACGGCTGGCAATGAAAAAATACGATATCAATGATATTAGACTGCTCTTCGAGAATGACCTGCGATTTCTGAAGCAATTCTAAAGTTGGTATCTGCTACTAACAATGGGAAAGATTTAATTTCTTAAACTTCTCTTTTTTACTTAGGCGTTGGTGAGTTTTTTTAAGAACTTTTTCTATCAGCTTTACTTTCTTAGTTTTGGCTTTTTCGTTTTGTGTCCAGTATTCTCTAAAAAATCTCATACGGTCTGTATTGCTCATAGTTGCAGGTGGAAGCATATTTACCTGTACCAGATTTTTTAGTCGCAGTCGTGCCGGCAAGCGATAAAACTTTCTTGTCCGCTCATTATCAAGGAAGAAGAACCTCCAGCGGTTTTTCTCTTGCCTTGCCAATATATTGCCCAGTCGCAAATCGCCATGAAAAATACCCTTGGCATGCATTCTGCCTATGGTCTGCCCAAACGCTCGTATTAGTTCACGTTTGCGCCGGGTTGCCATTTTGTGATTCTTTTGCAAATTGGGGTCTGCTGACGGTTGTCCTGTGGTCAAATTTTCCGGCCTTTCTGAGATAAATTTGTAAATTTGTTTTGCGTTTTCAATCTCGAGAGTTACTAAAAAATTTGTTGTATGACGAAGGCCATACCTGGATTTGCCTATTGCAATAATGGTAGGAGTGTCAAAGCCGTTTTCGCCTAACATTTCGGTTGCCTTAAAATCCCGCTCGGCTCGATCGGCACGCACAAAATCCTTGATAAAATCCCAAATAGACCTGTAGAAATATTGCTTGAAATAAACCCCTTTGTCCACGTCATCAAATCTGACGGTGAACTTATATACACGGGCAAATTTTGAGGACCGGATTGCCGTCAATTGGTAATGTTCTTTCAGTTCTTTTTCGCTGTCTAATAAGGCCTGTTCAAAAGTATCATTGCGAAAGTTTCGGTGAATATATAGCGTGTAGTTTCTCCCTCGTATTTTATCAAAACAGCTGTCCAAGATGTCAGCGCCCCAGAATAGTTATGCCCAATTGGTTGGCAAGTTTTATTGTCTCGGGTTTGTCAATAATTATCGTTTTGCCCGCTTCTACAACGAGGCATTTGCCTCCATTTTTAGCCAAACTTCTAATAGTATCAGGCCCGACGCACGGCACATCAAATCTCATATCCTGGCTTGGTTTCGAGGTCTTGATAAGCGTCCAGCCCCCTGATTTACAAAGCTGGCCGACTCGCTCGATCATTTTTGCCGTACCTTCTATCGCTTCGACGGCAATCACTTCCTTTTCCTTCACCGCAATTGCCTGGCCTATATCCAGTTCGCCGAGCTTTTTAGCAATCTGCCAGCCAAATTCAATATCACCTTCAATTGACGAAAGTTGCTTTGTTTGCGTCATCAGTCCTGCTGCTGCCATATGCTCCTTACAGTACATTGTAGAGTTCTCCAATACTATCCCGCCGCTTGCCAGCTCATCAGCTATGGCACACAAAACCGAATCCGTCAGTTTATCTTTGTCTCGGAGGCGCCAGTAGTATATTCTAAACGCCCGCCAATCAGGTAAATACCTCAGAATTCTCCAGGGCGTAAACAGTCGGTGTTTGGCAACCCTGCCGACCATAACCGTTCTGGTTACGCCATGCTTTCTTAACTTCCGTATCCAGATGCCCGGTCGGGCAATCGCCACTCTGTAAAAGACATCAACTTCGTCAGCCAGGCTGAGTTCCGCATTGTCAACCAAACCGACGCAAACCACCTTTAATCCCGCCTGTCTGGCACCAGCAGCTACAAGAAAGGGCAATCTACCCTCTCCTGCAATCAGGCCAAGTACACCTTCGCTATTCATAATAGTGCTTGGCATCCCATAAATCAAAATACTACCAACGAACAAACAGATAACTATTGCTCATCTTCGGTAGATGAGGCAATCCGCTCAATTTGACTTTCGAGCTTGCGAATATTTTGTCGAATCTCAGGCAGGTACTGTATCATACTGTACGCTCGCTTACCTTGGTCTGCTTCAATAGCCGGTGCACCTAACACTACCTTGCCATCGGGAATGTTATTAATAACACCAGCCTGGGCAGCTATGGTGACATTGTTTCCAATGTTAATATGGCCGACGATACCAACCTGGCCACCGACCACACAATGATGTCCAAGGGTAGTTGAGCCGGCGATACCTACCTGGGCCACGAGCAAACAATGTGCGCCGATTTTTGTACCGTGACCTATCGCAATCAAATCGCCTAACTTACTACCTTGGCCTATGATGGTATCACCAAGTGTGCCTCGTTCAATTCCGCAGCAGGTACCAATCTCCACGTCGTCCTCTATAACCACAATGCCAATTTGTGGTATCTTATGATGTACGCCCTTATGGCTGGCATAACCGAAACCGTCCTCACCGATTGTGGAATTGGCATTTATAATCACACGACTGCCTATTCTGCATCCATCGTAAATGGTTACATTCGGATATATTATGCAGTCATTGCCGAGCAGTACAGCTCGCCCAATGCACACGCCGGGATAAATTATGCAGCCGTCCCCAACTCTTG
>CAZTWR010000194.1:0-3853 GCA_964618055.1 uncultured Pirellulales bacterium
GCGACTTTCTTTACCAGCTCTCGGAAATCCACTCGGCCGTCAGACATAAAGTAGAGGATGAGGCGCTCTCCGCCGAATATGTGTTCTGCATCGACTACTTTCATCGGCAGGCCCAATTCCTTAACAAAACGCCTGCAGCATTTTAGTTCTTCTTCTGCGATTTTCCGCAGATGCCTTTCTTCGCTTATATCATCAGCGGTTGCGTAGCGAACGAATTTGCCGGCCTCATCGACGGAAATGTCGATGTTGCTGTCATAGTAGTATTTTTTGATTTGGTCCTGATTTAGTTTAAATTGTCCTGCCTTATAGGGGCAAAGTTGGCCTACGATTTGGCCCAACTCGAGGCCTCTGCTGGTTTTTACCACAACGCGGCTGGGTATTTTGGGTATATGGATTTCGTGGTGCTCGAACCAACTGAGCGTATTCATTCGGCCGTAGCTGACCAACATATATTTTTTACTTTTTGCCTGTTTAGGCTTTATTACTGCGGTTTTTGCCATTTCAACTGCCTGCTTTACGTGCGTTAGCGTTGCTGTTTCTAAACCTTTATTGTATCAGAAACAGCAAGGTTTAACAATAGCTGTTCGAAAATAAGCTTTTCGTTGACGTTAGCTTCAATCCAACGCATCGTTTTGTAGGCATCAGCGATTTTTGCTGCTGATTGCTCAGGGCTGAAGTGTCTGGCCATGCTTTTTATTTGCTCTTTCTGGTCGGAATTGATGAGACTTTGCGGACCCGCGATGTTTAGTTTCATCGCATCATGCAAAGCTGATATGATTATTTGGATAAGAGTTTTTGCAGCTCTTCGATTTATATCTGTTTTGCTGGTGGTCTTGTCAAGGTCGGCCCAGGCTGCGGCGATTTTTTTGCTTTCATCCAAAAGCCATTCAGCCAAATCTAAGCAATCGGCCAATTCACAGGTTGAAAGAGAGCTGAGCAATTCTTTTTTGGTTTTATAAAGATTTGCATCAGCCAGTTCAAGCTGGGCCCACTGGCAACCCCGTCCTAAACTGCCCTCAGCTAGGCGGGCGAAGTACTGGGCCTTTTTCTCATCGATGCCCATCGCTTTCAGCTTGTCGGTTATCCTCTCCTGGTCTATGGGTGAGAAGCGTATTATCCGGCATCTTGATTTGGTGGTGGGAAGAAGCCTTTCCATGCGGGTGCAGAGCAGGATGATTGTGCAGTATTTGGGCGGCTCTTCGAGGACCTTCAGCATTGCGTTTTGTGATGAGGCGTTTAGTCTTTCGGCTTCGCTGATGACAAAGACTCTTCTTTGCGACAAAGTCGGCCTGGTCGATACTTTGTCAATTAGAAATTCGCGAATGACATCAATTGCCAAATCGACGGGTGTTTTTTTGCCTTTATTATCTTTTGTAAATTCGAGCAGCTCTTTGTAAATAAGGTCGAAATCGGGATGTGAGCCGGCCTCGAACAATCGGCAGGATTGGCAAGAGTCGCAGCTGTCCACCCTCCGCAGCGGCAGTGGCTTTGCCGCTGCTGCGGAGGATGGGTCGACGAAGCCATTTTCCATAACTGGATTTTTGCAAAGCAGCAGCTTGGCCCATTCGCGGGCCGTCTTGAATTTGCCAACGCCTTCGACGCCGGCAAAAATATATGAGTGAGGCATCTTGTCTGTGGCAAGGCCCCTTTGCAAAATTGAAATCGCTTTATCCTGACAAAAAATTTCTTTGAGTGACATCTATTTAAAATCTGCTTGTGTTATTATTTCCAACACCTTTTTGTGAACCGTTTGGATATCGTTGGAGGCATCAATGAGAGCAAAGTTTTCTTGCTGGCGAGCTAATTCCAGGAATCCTTCACGGACTCTTTGGTGGTAGCCGTCGCCTTTGCGTTCCATTCGGTCGAGGTCTCGTTTCAATCTCTGCGAAGCGGTTTCGAGGTCGATATCCAATATAATAGTCAGGTCCGGCCAGGGCCTTTCGAGACAGTCTCTTGCAATTTTTATGACCTTGTCCATTGCGAATCCACCGGCAAAACCCTGATAGGCACAGGTGCTTGAGAGCCACCTGTCGAGAATGACGCATTTATTTTCCTTTAGGGCCGGTGCTATTTTCTCGCCCCAGAGTTGAACCCTTGCTGCCATATAAAGCATTACTTCTGTTTCCGTGCCCATTGCGATATGCTCGGGATTGAGAAGAACCTGCCGAATTTTTTCGCCGATAGCTGTCCCGCCGGGCTCACGGAAGGTCTCGACCGCAACGCCCTGCTCTTTTAGCCAATCGACCAGCAGTTTTGTTTGCGTAGTTTTTCCGCAGCCGTCCGGCCCGTCAATAACTATGAATTTGCTGGAAAATTTATTGTTCACTTAATTACCTTTGACAGCTACATAATAATGTTTTTTACGGAATAGTCCTGAGGTTTTATTTTGCCAGTTGGAAGTTTTCGGGGCCGACGAGCTGCCGCATCTTTCTGCAGAAGTCGAGGTCGGGGTTGACGGAAAGCTGCCTGTCGGCGGTTGCATAAACTCGGCCTTTGTTGGTTCTTACCGCTACATAAACAGGACTTCTGCCTCGGTGACTTTTGCAAATGCTTTTTATCGCTGCCACCTTTTCTTTGGTAACGTTTTCGGCATTCAGCCTTATCCTTACTTTCGCAGCTAATTTTTCTCTAACCTCGTCAAGAGTTATCAGTTCCACAGCCAGGATGTTGGGCTTTTCCCTTCTGTAATCGAGTTTTCCCTTTACAAATACAATGGTATCTTTGACCAGCAATTCTGCGAATCTATTTAGCACATCTGAGAACAGAACAACTTCGACCTGCCCCTGCAAATCTTCGAGTGTAAAGACGGCCATTTTCGAGCCGGCATTTCGTCCCCTCTGTATTATGTGGTATCTGATTTTACTTATCATTCCGCCGATGACGATTTGCTTGTCTTGGGTGCAATCGTCCAGTTGCGAGGTATCGAGTGTGGAGTAGAGGTTTATTATCTCGGCGTGATGACTTAGTGGGTTGCTGGTTACATAGAAGCCGAGGACCTGTTTTTCGTAAGCTAACATCTGCGGCTCTGGCCAGGGTGGGACTTGCGGCAGTCCCTCGGCGTCTTTGGAATAGTCGTCTTCTTTAACCACTTGGCCGAAGAAGCTCATCTGCCCATTTTGTTTGTCGGCCTGTAGTGTGGTGCCGATTTGCATTGCCTTTTCCAGACCAGCCAGCATCTGGGCGCGGTTTCCTCCAAGTCGGTCGAAGGCACCAGCCTTTATCAAGGCTTCGATTGTTTGTTTGTTGGCGGCCCTTAAATCGGCGTTTTCGCAGAAATGGAACAAACTCTGAAATCGGCCTGCTTTTTCACGTGCTGTGATGATTTGCTCAACGGCCTTTTCGCCGACACCTTTGACCGCAGCCAGACCGAAACGTATTACGCCCTTTTTGTTCTCGCCGTGGCCTTTGTAAAGAGGTGTAAAATCGACGCCGCTTTCGTTGATATCCGGGGCCAAGACCTCGATATCCATTTTCCCACATTCGGCGATATAGCCGACAACCTTGTCTGTGTTGTCCATTTCGAAGGTCAAAAGTGCAGCCATATATTCAACGGGCCAATAAGTCTTCATATATGCGGTCTGATATGCAATGAGAGCGTAGCGGGTCGAATGGCTCTTATTGAAGCCATAGCCGGCGAAGCGCTCGATAAATTCGAAAATCTGCTGGGCCTGGCTTTGGGTTAAGCCTTTATCAATGCAGCCTGCTACGAATCTCTCTTTTTCCTTGGCGATGGTTCTGGCTTTCTTTTTGCTTATCGCCTTGATTAGACCGTAGGCCTCGCGCAGCGGTATATCGCCCAGGCGATTACAGATTCGCATTACCTGTTCCTGATAGACCATAATGCCGTAGGTCT
>CAZTWR010000195.1:0-3851 GCA_964618055.1 uncultured Pirellulales bacterium
TTCTCAATTCATAGTCGTTCAACCGGAACTTCTTATTATCGGCAATTGCAAGAGCTATCATAGCCAATCGGTCATCATCACCTGCCTCAGGGAAAGAATCCTTGAGGGGCGAGCGCTTTGCAGGAATGAAAATGATTTCCTCTGCGCCAATACTATCTGCTGCCGCTGCTGCAACAACAGTATGACCAAGATGAATAGGGTCAAATGTACCACCAAATAAGGCTAATTTTTTCTTCACCATAAAAAACTAACAGATAAACTGTGGGTTATTAAAAAAAATATTACAAAAAAATTAAAAAACTTTAGCTAATAAAAAACATTAATAAACAGCAAAAATTTTAAAAAAGCAAATTAGCTTTTGCCTGATTCTTACGTTTCGCAACATTTAAAAAAATATACATAACTAACAAAGATAAGAACCACTTCTTTCATAATCAAAAGCGGTGAAACCGCCAAACAAGTTAAAATAAACGGGTTTAACACGCATAATCATAAAAAAACATTCTCCCCAACTTAAGTAAAAACTTCAGTTACAACCAGAGCCTGAATAAAAACTTTTATTACAATAAAACAAATTTTACCATTTAATTGAAAAGTATGATAAACAATACAAGAAGCTCTGTAAAACACTGATGGTAAAAATTTTTATGAAGAATTTCTAAACACTTGGACGATAAAAGTATAAGATAAACATTGACTTTTTGTTTGACAAGATTTTTTAAGGTAAATTAGTATTACTAATACGAAGTTAACCTGAACATAAAAAGATTTAATTAGCCAAAAGGAGGTGATAAAATAATGGCAAAGAAAAGGAAAAAAGCTAAGAAAAAAGTAACTAAGAAGAGGAAAAAAGCTAAGAAGAAAAAGAAAGCCAAGAAGAAGAAAAGATAGCGTAACAACTTAGTCAAAAACTCAATACTGCGATAAGTTACGCAAAAATGGAGAGTTCTCTTGTGGCAAGGGAACTCTCCATTCTATTTATATGGAGGAAGGGGATCTGATTTTGCAACTTATTGAGGCCCAAGTTCCCACTTTTGCTATATTCGTGGCCCCCAAACATCCTTTTTTGCATTTAGGTACCATAGAAAAAATGCCGCTGGCTGTCTTCTTGCAATTGGCGAGGGATTTACTATACTGCTGGTCTAATCAATCGTTAATACTGTGGTACACTTTTTAAATAACATTATGGACTACTTCAATTATAAAAATGGTAAGCTATTTGCTGAAAATGCAGATGTCGAAAGGATAGCCGCCGAGGTTGGCACGCCGGTTTATATCTACAGTAAGGCCACCTTCAAAGACCACCTGCAAAAAATTAAAGAGGCCTACAGCGAACTTGATACCACAATTTGCTATTCCGTCAAGGCCTGCGGCAATATAAATATCCTAAAAATTATGGCCGAAGCCGGTAGCGGATTTGACATTGTCAGCGGCGGAGAGTTGTATCGGGTTCTACAAGCGGGAGGCGAGCCATCAAAAATCGTTTATGCCGGTGTAGGCAAAACCGACAGGGAAATTATCGAAGCATTAAACGCTCGGATAGGCTACTTCAATATCGAATCAGAAGCCGAGATGGAAAACCTGATTCGGCTGGCACCTATGGTGGGGCCAAAAGAAAAAAATAAACAGCCCAAGGTCGCGGTACGCGTCAATCCTGACGTTGACCCGAAAACGCACAGATACACCACCACCGGCAAAAAGGAAAACAAATTCGGTATTGATATCGAACGTGCACAAAAAGTCTTCGCTGATTACGGTAAGAGTGAGGCAGTGAAACTTTGCGCAATTCATATACATTTAGGCTCGGCTGGAAAAACCGTCGAGCCATACGTTAAGGCGATAGAAAAAGTGTTGTCGCTGATTGAACAATTGCGCAGCGATGGGTTCACAATCGAAGCAGTAAACATCGGCGGTGGATACGGGGCTGATTATGTAACCGCTGAGGCACCCACAGCCGCTGATTACGCTGCTGCCATTGTGCCACTACTGGCGGGTCAAAATCTAAAACTTATCCTCGAACCGGGAGCAAGTATCGCCGCTAATGCAGCAATTTTAGTAACGCAGATTTTGTATCTGAAAAGCAGCGGCGAGAAAAAATTTGTTGTCGTCGATGCGGCAATGAATGATTTGATTCGTCCGCCGTTGTATGGCGCATTTCACTTCATCTGGCCTGTGAATACAGGTGAAGAATTTGTGCCGCAACGTCGGGGCAAGGACTTGCAATTGGCCGGCACCAAAGTCGTTGATGTGGTCGGCCCTATCTGCGAAAGCGCCGATTTCTTCGCACAGGATAGAGCCTTGCCGCCGGTTAAACGCGGCGATTTGCTCAGCATCTTTACCACCGGCGCTTACGGCTTTAGTATGAGTAGTAATTACAACGCTCGCCCCCGCGCCGCCGAAGTCCTCGTCGACGGCAAAGAATTCAAGGTAATAAGAAGACGCGAAACCTACGAAGATTTAACATCGCTAGAAAAATGAGATATTAATATTATCGATTGATTATTTTTTGTCTTTTCCAACAATCAACCGATTACAAGTTTCTTTCAACGAAGCCGGTATCGATTTTACTTTTGACAAAAAGATTATGTGAGAGGATATCCACACAGGCAGGTATTGTGGTTTTGATTGGCTCAATAACAAATTCCTGTAAAGCCCTTTTCATTGTTGCAAGGGCTTCGGTTCGCGTTCTTTGATGAACGATAAGTTTGGCAATCATCGAATCATAACTTGTAGAGACAGTCCAGCCCTCTGAAATGTGCGTATCAACTCTGACCCCTGGACCGCCGGGCGGGATATATCTGGTGATTGTGCCCGGCGAGGATACGAAATTATTAGCGGGGTCTTCGGCATTTATTCGGCACTCAATCGCTACACCGGTATGCTTAATATTTCTCTGGCTTAGTTTGATAGTTTGACCTGCAGCAACTCTTATTTGCCACTTAATCAAATCGTGGCCGGTAACCATTTCAGTAACCGGATGCTCGACCTGTATGCGTGTATTGGCCTCAATGAAGTAAAACTTTTTATCTTTATCCAAAAGGAATTCAATCGTTGCGGCGTTGACATACTTGGCCTGTTTTATAATCCTCAAAGCAGCATTGCAAAGCTCTTCCCTGTCACGCTCATCCAAGACAGGACAGGGCGATTCCTCAATCATTTTTTGATGTCTTCGCTGAATGGTGCAGTCTCTCTCATAAAAGTGCACCGCATTGCCTTTTTCATCAGCAAGGACCTGCACCTCTATGTGTCGTGGCTCAAGCAGACATTTTTCCAGATAGATGCTACCATCACCAAAGGCGGCTTCTGCTTCTGCCTGTGCTGCTCCAAATGCGGAACGAAAGCTAATGTCATTATGCGCAACTCTCATACCGCGTCCGCCACCACCGGCAGCAGCTTTTATCATTACAGGGTAGCCAATTTTATTTGCCAGCTTTAAGGCCTCAGACTCACTTTCGATAATGCCGTCGGAGCCAGGCACTACCCGTACCTTTGCCTTGTGCGCTATTTGGCGTGCCTGAGCTTTGTCGCCGAGCAGCCGCATTGCCTCCACAGGAGGGCCTATAAATATTATACCGCAGTCCTGGCAAATCTGGGCGAAGTTGATATTCTCAGCCAGGAAACCATAACCTGGATGAATTGCTTCGACATCCGCAATCTCAGCAGCACTTATGATACGCGGGATATTAAGATAACTTTCAGCCGAATTAGCCGGGCCTATACAAATCGCTTCATCGGCAAGCTGCAGGTACGGAGCATCTTTATCGGCCTCGGAATAAACCGCCACCGCTTCAATGCCAAGCTCGTGACAGGCACGGATAATACGAAGCGCTATCTCACCACGGTTTGCTATA
>CAZTWR010000196.1:0-3835 GCA_964618055.1 uncultured Pirellulales bacterium
TAACCGAGCAATCAATATTGAGCTGTTCAGAGCTTTCCATAATGCACTAATTTTATTCCTGCATCCTTGAAATACTGCTTTGTTCTTTCACTGCAAAGAGCTTGAAGTTCAGCCTTTCGCTGATGCAGCAGTCTGGTTTGTTTCTGGTTCAGGCCGTCGGCGAGTCCGGGATGCGTCATTACTTCTGCAGTTGCCGCCGGATTGTATAAAGTGACGGCCTTGAAAAAATTCACATCTATTTTTCCTATATGCGCTACGCCGAGAAGGGCATTGGTTTTCAGGAAAGCCGAGTTTTGAATACGGTTTATCTTTGCCATAATCCGAACCGCTCTTGCTCTTTTTCTTCCGCCTTCGCTTGGTAATGGCCAAGGCATCGCTGAAAGTTGTTTCGGCTCGAGGGTAAAGCGTATGGCGGCAATTTCAAACCGCTTGGCTAAGTCACAGACTATCGGGAATATGGCGGGGAAGCTGTGAATATGCTTATGTGAGTCTAAGTGAGTCGGCTTTAAGCCATTGTCAATTACCCATTGGATTTGTGCGGTGAGCTCGGCTCGTATGGCATTTCGAATTTTATGTCTGCCTATGGATAAAAGTGAGAGTTTGGCTGGTGAAAGAGTGAAGCTGCCGTCGGCATTAAGTAAGCAATCGATGTCACTGTCTTTCGACAGGGGTTTGCCTTTGAACAGATTAAGATGGACGCCAACACCAAGGTTGGGCATTTGCTTAGCTATTTTGACGGCTTCGTCGGCGGCCGGCATATTGGCCATAATTGTTGCACTGGTCAGCACGCCGTCGGTATGTGCCTGTGCCACAGCCTTATTTACTCCGCTGTATAGGCCGAAATCATCTGCATTTATTATGACTCGCTTGTCCATCTATGGTAAGTTTAAACGGCACAGACAGCAAGGTCAATCAGAAATTAGATAGGGTGTTCGACGCCGTTTAACCGCTACATGTTGTTAAGAGACCTGAGATAACAAAGCCGGTGGTGAGGGCCAGGGACCCGAATATATGCAAGAGGACTGTGATTTGGCTGGCGCGGTATTGGCCGGGTTTGAGCAGGTCCTCTTTGTTTGCAGCTTTTATCGCAACCACCGTTAGCGGCAGTGTAAGTAGATAAAGCAATCCTGCAAAAACAAAAGAGCGATGAATCAGCATTGCCGCCGCTGCGACGAGAAAGCTTGCAATCAGTGCAATTCGGTAAATCCAAACCGAAGCAGGGATGCCAAAACGAACTACAAGAGTTCTTTTGTTTACGGCGGCATCGGCAGCGACATCTGGAAATTCGTTTATCAAAATCACCAGGAAAATCAGTATGCCAACAATGACAGCAGGTAAAAGTGGAATAATATCAAAACTTTCTGTTTGCAGGTAATATGAGCCGTATACCGGCAGCAGGCCAAACAACAGGGCAATGACGGGTTCGCCCACCGAACGGTAGCCGAGTCGGAGAGGTGGAGCTGTGTAGAAGAAACCTCCGAGCAGGCCGATAAGGCCGAGAAATAAGATAAAGACGCTCTGGGTCAGTAGAAAAATTACGATGCCAATTATTGAGCCGAGGGTTAGCCAGAGAAAACTGGCGAGCAGGATTGTCTTGGGCGATAGAATACCTTGCTGGATGTATCGGCTGCCGCCTGAGAAGGGCGTTGGATTTTTGTTGAGCCAGTCGTTACGCGAGGTGTGGTCGAAGTAATCGTTGGCCATATTGGCGCCGCTGTGTAAGGCCATTATCGCAAGCAGAGCCAGGATAAAAAGGATGGGGTTAAAAGAGTCGGTGGTTGCGAAACCGAGAGATGAGCCGACGAGGATTGGAGCGGCACTTGCAACTAAAAACTTCGGCCGGGAAGCGAGGAAAAGAATGAGCAATTTAGATTTCATAGGTCGTTAGTATTTTATGCGGATTAGCAAAATTGAAAACTGAAATTAGCCGGATTTGGGAAAATCAAGGTTTTTGGGGATGGGATTTTGGGGGCCTAAGTTGTGTAGATTGCCCAGATTGATGAAAGTGGGTAAGATAGGCAGTTTCGGGAGGTGAAAAAATCAATCAAATGCGCAAGTTTTTTAAGAAACGTTCGAAAACGTTTGAAAACTATATGGAAATATTCGAAAACTAAGTAGAAATATTCAAAAACCATATGGAAACGTTCGAAAATATTCAAAGATAAAGAAGTGAACTAAAGTGAGCTAAAGTTAAAAGTGTAAAGTTAAAGGTTGTGGAGCCGTGAGGAAAAATCAGCCACAGGTTGTCCGGATTAACATGGATTTTTTTGCAGACTTCTGCGGATTTGATTTTACCCCACTTAGGCACGGCGGGGGCGGCCGCCAAAACGGAGAACAGGTGAACAGTGGAGCAGGTGAACCGACGCAATAAGTTGCGGAGGATGTTTTTAATAGATCCCTCCGCTTCGGTCGGGATGACGCCCGCCAAAAAGACGGCGGGTAAACTTCGCGTCAATTGCGGGGCTAAATATTTGCCACTTTGCAATTCGGGGAAGATTCTGATATTATGGTGGAATCAAAAGGCGTAAAAGTGTTTCAGAAAGCGCCAGATGGGAAGTGCCGGTCAACAAATCAATAAAGAACTTCATCTGAAAGAAAAAGCCCGAAAATTATGGCAATAGATGATACTATCCAGACCCTTACCAAGATTTATCAGTCAATCGACAAGGGGATTCCACAAACAGTCGGCAGTCCCGACGCGTTAGTTAATTACTTAAACGATTTATATGCTGAATCCATCGAAGGTTTTGCCTCGGAAGAGCTATTCGCATACGATGACGTCGGAAGCCCTTCAATAACACTCACGGTTAGTATTGATGTTGAATTTGACCTCAAAAGAGTTATGGATAATATGCGAAAAAGATTACACGCAACATGGCAGGGTAAAGCGGATGCAATTGGAAAAACAGGCATAGTTTGGTCTTATGGACATTATGATTTTGTGTATGACGACGGCTCAGGGCTTCTACGAATATCACATAAGTACGGCCATAAACGAGAAGATACAAGATCTGTGTTAAGCATAATAAAGAAAATGATAGATTATGCCAAAGATTATTTAGAGGAAGTCAAGAAGTCTGCAGAGGAAAGCACCAGTACCCCAGAAACAGAATGACACACATTTTCTGACTCCCCGCAGCAAGCAACCCCAGTTAGACAGTACACGGCACGTCTCACAGGACAGGCAGGGCAGGGATTTCAGAGAACCGGCGACGGAGTAACCCTAAGTGAAGCGGAAGTCCGCCGTTCCGGCGGATGCTAAACGAGAAGCTGCGCTTCACATATTAAAAGATTGTTTGACAAGGCGCAATAATGTGGTATAATTAACGAAAACGCAAAAGATTAGAAACTCTTTAGCCGCAAAGGAAGACAACTAACCTTTGCAGCTTTTTTTTGTTTGGTGATCTATTTATAAGGAGTAATTATGAGAAAAAAACTTAAGACTTCGGCTAATGACAGGAAATGCAGGTTTCCGGGCTGCACACATATCTTGAGTATCTATAACCATGAAATATACTGTCATATACATCGCGACCAGATGTCTGAGAGGCAAAAATCCAAGATTCCATATCATCATTTTGTACAAATCGAATAATATCGATATTATGCAGCACCTTTTCGCACTAAACCGGCCCCTCGCGCAGGTAAAACAGCATAAGGGCGAAAGGGCGTATTTCCGGAATTAAACAGGAGAGGCTTGATTTCTGCTCTACAAAAGTGTAGTCTGCTATAAAAACAGTTTTTCAACCTGCGGCATGCTTGACTTAACGAAGAAAAGATACAGATTCAGAGTTGTAATTCCCGCTTACCCGGCATTCAATATCTACTCTCATAT
>CAZTWR010000197.1:0-3821 GCA_964618055.1 uncultured Pirellulales bacterium
CCTACGAACGCCCCCGTTACCATTACAATCGGCACACTACGAACACCGATTATATTCATCTGCGCCCATATCAGAGGATACGTCCTTGTCCTGGATAAGCTCCAGCCGCATGCTCCTATCGCCCGCCAGGCAAATCTACCGAACCGGCCCACATTACCTACATCTTCTATCGTCTTAGCCCCAAGTGCACCAATCATAATCTTTCTCTCCAAAATTAATTGTCATCCCCGCACAGCTTATGCCCGCAAAAGCGGGAATTCTCCTCGTCATTGCGAGCGCAGCGCGGCAATCTCATCATAAATCGACAATCGTCAATAATAAATAGTAACTTCCCAACCCCGAATCGTCAATCGAAAACCGAAGTGTTTACCCGCCTGCCTGTCCCAGAACACCTTTATCTGGGATCCAGTCCTTCCATCCTCCCTCTTCCGTCCTCCGTCGTCTGTCTTCTGTCGTTCGTCCCCTACTCCCCTGTTCTTCTCCCCGGCCTCCACCACCTTGCCCTGTGGGCAACAGCAAATCGTTACCAGTTCTCACCAAACACAAGCCGGAAATTTTTTTTGATTTTTGCTCTTTAAATTTCCTTTTTTACCTCCTTGACTTTCCCTTTCTTTTCAGTCTTTCCCAAGCGCGAAAATATCGAGCCAATTGGCGAATAATGTCATCCCCGAGAGCTGCTCCCTTGACTAAGAACAGGGGACGCCAATTGCGAGTGCCTCGCCAGAACGCGTTCGGTGTGCTAACTTGGAAAGCTGAGTTCGAGAGAGTTATAGTTAAAATGAGATTGACTTACTTGTGCTGCCTACTGCTCGGAATTTGCTTCTACTTGCTTTGGAGTTTCACTCCTACGCAATACTAATGTTCCTCATTGCGGCCTCCGGCAGCAACGCACTCTAAAACTTGCGAAAAAAGCGCTCTATTGTGTTTAGCCTATAAACCAGAAGGGGGTTGGGGTGCTCAAACGACTTTTTTGATTTTGCATTTGCGTGCATTTGTGTATAATTATTCGAGAGATCTTGTTTCCATTGACGAAATATAAGTTATGAATGATATAGAGATTAGGCAAAACTTCCATAAGAAGAGACTGCGACAGCAACATGCCCAAAAAGATACGCTTGTAATTGACGAACTTGGCTTGAATCATGGGAAATGTCGGGCTGATATTGCTGTGGTCAACGGACATCTTATTGGTTATGAGATTAAGAGCAACAAAGATTCCCTTCGTAGGCTCGAAGATCAAGTTAAATCATATAATTCAGTTTTTGATAAAGTTTTCATAATTATAGGAGACCGTTATATCAATTCCATCCAGAATTATATCCCTAAATGGTGGGGGGTTATAGTATCTGTAAGAGGCAAAAGAGGTGCTGTCAATTTCGATTCAATCCGTAAAGCCCAGACAAATAAAGGCATCGACCCAGTATCCATAGCGCAGTTATTATGGCGTGATGAGGTAGCAGAAATTTTATCTCAAAAAAAACTACCACCAAAAATTCTTCGCCAGCCTCGCGAGATATTGTATGAACAACTAGCAAACCTTATCACCGCTAATGAACTGCGAAAAACTGTTAGGAACTACTTAAAGAAGCGTAGAAACTGGCGATGTCCTGAGCCACCTTCTCGATGTGGTGATTCGTATCAACTGTCACCCACGTAGTAAGAGAGCCAAGTTTACCACCATTTGCACATTTTTGGATATATTCATCCCCCCATGAAAACTCTGAGCCGTAATAATATCGAGACTCTATGATTCTCTTGCTAAGATTGCAGTATTGCCTATTCTTACCAAATCGTTTATCTCTAATATTGTGCCCCTTCACGACATACCAATTATTATTAGTCGTGTATCTAATTTTCGCTGAAGGTTTAGCTAATCTCATATCATATTCAGAAAATTTTGGATGAGATATGGCATAGTCACCAAAGGTTGGAAGTCGCAATCCTGCTTTTTGAAAATTATTAACCAGTATTTTGTATAATTGCCATTCATAGCGAGAAATGTTTGTTATTCCTATTTGAATACCACCCATTGTTTCTGGAAAAGAGGCTCCTATAATTGTAAAGGTTCGCCACTTATTTAGATTGGGCAAATTACTCACTATATTCTGGATCACTTTAGAGAACCCTTCTAATGGCCGGTAATTTGGTGCGCCTAAATCCAGAATAAGGTCACAGTCGATGGTACGGACACCAAACGCTGATAATAAAGAGCTTGATTTTGTTCTGAGTGAATCCCTTGCAGCATGTTCTATTGATACTCTAAGACAAACACCATTCTTGTCCTTGTTTAAAATCGATTCAACCTTTTGCTGATACGCCTTGTCTCTATCTAGTCCGGTTACAGGTACCGCGGAACACCCCACTCTTCGAAGATCATCAAACACACATTTAGCCGGATGAATACCACTTGCCATTCTTTCAGAAGGATTAATGAGATTTAAATCGACAAAACAAGAAGATTCCCCCCATTTTTTATATATCTTTTTTTGCACAAAATCGGACAAGTGCTCATCTATTGTTTTTTTTAATTTTTTCTCTTTGAAATCGTACCCGATCTCTGGAATTTGTATTAGCGGTGTAAACATTTCCTTTGTCGAGGCAGGTAATCGCCATACGGCTTGGTATTCTCCCAATTTCCATCGCAGGCATGGTACATAATGGGTATGGTCAAAGTTCATTATATTCTCCTTTAATAAAAGCAGACGTTCGGGAAAAGTTTCCTTACTTTTCCTTGTCCGACCATATCTGTAAGAATCGTATAATTTTTTGCTTCTCTTTGTATTTTCCCCGCTACTATCGCGGGATTTATATTCAATTCATTCGCAAAAGCTATAATGGACTCTTTACTCTGAACATATCGAGCCAAGGCATTCTCCCATTTATCCTCGGGTACAAGAATTTCACCCGCCTGCTTATCAGCTTCCTGTTCGATATCTCCCGCCTCTACATCAAGGTCGTCAAATATGCTTTCTATGCGATCCTTGTGTAAGTGTTTGATTATATGAACAAGCTCATGTAAAAGAACAAACCAGTAGTTATCAATTCTGTCAAAACGTAAGGTCATTCCGATTATTGGCGAACCATCAGGCAGCAAAAACGCCGCCCCATCTAAATGTGTTTGCGGCAGATGTTGTTCAATAACCAAACGAATCCCGAAGTCCTGCAAATAGTCAATGGCTTCTTTGGGGCCATCTTTTTTGATACTAATACGGACAAGTTTATTCAACCATTCATTAGTAATTGCTTTCGGTTTGTATTTGCTTGCTACTTCCTTCTTTTTTGCGAGGTCTATAATTCGGCATTGCCACGCAAGAAGGGCATACCAATCTACTCTGCCCCTTGAACGCACACGCTGACGCACAAGCGCTTTGACCGGACTATCAATAGAATCCTTCACAAAGTCCCTGACAAGTTCCCCGGCATTAGCTATGGCCGCATCCAAAGAGCCGGGGGACTCCTTAAACCAATTGCGACGAAGCATCTCCTTAATTGGAAACTGGTCCCATGCTAAATCAGCTTTATCTACCTTAATAGGTTTTTGCGGTGTCGCTTTGAATTCGGCAACTTCACTTATGTTTAGGCCAAGCGCTTTTGCCACTTCAGCAAGTCGGGGCAAGTTCGCAGAAGCATATTCCTCGGCTTCATATCGTTGAATCTGTTGTTCCTTCAAACCAACAACATCTGCAAGCTGGCGTTGTGAAAGCCCCTTGGCAATACGTGCCCTGATAAGAATTCTTGGCAACTCTTCTAAGTTCGATGCCTTTAATATTTCAACAGTTCCAGATTTCAATGTTTCGTATTCGTGAAGTTGCATAGAAAGA
>CAZTWR010000198.1:0-3799 GCA_964618055.1 uncultured Pirellulales bacterium
CCCCAGCCGGAACCACCACCTCGCCTTTTTTTGCGCGCATACCTCTATAAACCAAGTCATCTATAATTAACAAATGAGGAATCGCCTACGTTCTATTCTCCGCGGATTTGGAGGAGTACTTTTCTGCTACGGGGGCCGTCAAATTCACAGAAGAAAATACCCTGCCAGGTGCCAAGAGCCAGTTTCCCGTCTTTAATCAGGATTTGTTCGCTACAGCCAACAATAGAGCTTTTGCAATGCGCATCAGAATTGCCCTCGGAATGCTGATAGCCGGGACGGCGATGAGGTATCAATTCTCCAAGAGTCAAAAGTATATCGTGGCCAACAGAAGGGTCGGCATTTTCGTTTATGGTAACCGCTGCTGTTGTATGAGGACAGTAGACTATTGCATCACCATTTGTAATACCGGATTGACCGACAGCGGAATCAACCTGACCTGTAATGTCAATCATCTGGTTACGGTTTTTGCTGCGTATGTGAAAATCTTTTTCGACGATTTTCATTATTGCACCTCTTACCCCGTTAGAAACTTCATTTATTCACCCCTGTAGAAACTTTCTTTATTGAGTTTCTAACGGGGCTTACATTTGCTCGACAACTTCGATACCCAAAAGTTCACTCAAGCCATGTTTGATAATCTTTGCGGTTAAATCGCAAAGCAATAGTCTCGTTGGTCTTTTATCCGGCTCGGCTTGCAAAACGGGACAATTCGTATAAAAGGCACTGAACTTCTGTGCCAATTCGTAGAGATAGGCAGTCAGGTAGTTTGGCCTGTAATCAGTGGCGGCGGCTTCTATTGCCTCGCCATAACGAATCAGATGTTTTGCCAAATCCAACTCGCTCGGCTCAGTCAAGCTCAATTTGTCTAACTCTGCAAGCTCGCGCTTAACATCCACACCCTTATCAGGGGCTTTTCTTACAATGGATTTAATCCTCGCGTATGCGTACTGCATATACGGCGCTGTGTTGCCGTCCATCGCCAACATCTTATCGAAGCTGAAGACATAATCACTTGTTCGGCTGTTGGAGAAATCTGCATATTTAACGGCACCGATTCCGACAGCATTGGCGATTTGCTCTTTTTTGTCGGGCTTCAAATTCGGATTTTTCTCTTCGACAATCGCCCTTGCACGTTCGACTGCCTCATCGAGCAATTCTTTCAATTTTACATTCTCACCCTCTCTGGTTTTTAAGGGCTTACCGTCCTCACCCAGGACGCTGCCGAAGGTTACATGGTGCAACATTTCCTGCTTCGCCCAGCCGGCCATTTCCACCACCTTAAAGACCATCTGAAAATGCAACTGCTGCCGCGCATCGGTAACATAAATGATTTCGTTTGCCTTTAAATCCCCCACTCTATACCGAATCGCCGCCAAATCTGTCGTCGCATACAAATACGCACCATCGCTTTTTTGCACTATCAAAGGAAGCGGCTGGCCCTCTTTATTCTTAAACCCCAGCTGGAAAACACATATAGCATCTTCCGACTTCTCAGCAATCTTGCGTTTTAGTAACTCCTTGACAATTCCCGGTAGCATATCCTTATAAAAGCTCTCACCACGTTCGTCTTTTATTCGAAGATTGATGCTAAGCATATTGTATATTGGTTGATAATGCTTTCTCGACTCATTTACTACATGTTTCCAAAAACCTAACGCAAAATGGTCTCCGTTGTGAAGTTTGACTACGCATTCTCTGGCTCTCTGTGCAAATTCTTCATCAGTATCAAACAATTTTTTAGCTTCGCGATAAAATTTCTCCAAGTCATCTATTACAAAAAATTGCGTCGGTCCTGTCATTATCCCTGCATTTGCTCTTCTTGAAGCTATATCAAGATTTTTATCAATTAAATAATAAACAAGCATACCGAATTGTGTTCCCCAGTCGCCGATGTGGTTTTGGCGGATGACGTTATGGCCGAGGAATTCGAGCATTCGGCAGATGCAGTCGCCGATGATTGTGCTTCGCAGATGGCCGACGTGCATCTGCTTGGCGATATTCGGGCCTGAAAAATCAACGACGATAGTCTTCGGCTGACCAACTTCTTCTATGCCGAGTCGTTTGGGGTCTTTATTTATTTCCACCAAGTTAGCAGTAATAAATTCCGGCTTTAGTCGCAGATTTATAAAGCCCGGCCCGGCAATTTCCGGCTCCTCGCAGATATCGCTTACATCAAGCTTTGCAACAATTTGCTCAGCCAGTTTTCGCGGATCGACCTTTACCTGCTTTTCCAATGGCATTATACCTATTGAATGAAGGAATGCTTGGATCCAACGAAGTAATGCTTGGATTGGACGAGGGAATACTTCAATGAATGATTTGGTCTTTATTTGCTTTGCCAGCGGCATCACGCCATTAGCCTGATAATCGCCGAATTTGGGGTCAGTGGCAGGCCGAACTTGTGCTATACAGTTACCTCGGCCGGTAGCGGCGGTCATAGCGGCGCTAATTCTGTCCTCAAGCATTGTAATAACGGGCTTCATTGTTTTTAAGCGGTCCCTTCCCATTTCAGCCGATGGGCATCGCCCCAGAGCAATTCCAAATCGTAGTAATCGCGGTATTCACGGTCGAAGATATGTATTACGACATCGATAAAGTCGAGCAAAATCCAGCGTGCCTGTTCATAGCCGGCCAGGCCGAAACGCTGCAGGCCCTGTTTTTTTGCAGCCTCACAGATTTCATCAGCGACGGTACGCCTTTGCCTATCGCTTGTACCGGTTGCGATTACAAAATAATCGGTAGCGGGCGATTTGCCTTTCAAATCCAGAACTACAATATCGCTACAATGTCGTCCGTCCGCCAGTTGAGCCGCAGCCAGAGCGAAGCTCCGAGCCTCTGAGTTTCGCTTCTTTGCCAAATTATATCCCCTTTTTTTCAATAAAAGAAAAGGGTGGCCAATTCGACCACCCCAATAGATTACATTTAATCGAGATTGAAGTCAACTCTGTAGGCCGGTGCATTAGTTACCAAATCCGAGCCAGCTTTCAACAATGGGAGCAAACTTCACAATGACGCCAGCGAATACGACACTGACCATACTCATAAGTTTGATGAGTATGTTCAAGCTTGGGCCGGAGGTGTCCTTGAACGGGTCGCCGACGGTATCGCCGACTACAGCGGCCTTGTGGGCATCAGAGCCCTTACCACCGAAGTTTCCTTTCTCGATAAACTTTTTGGCGTTGTCCCAAGCGCCACCTGCGTTGTTAAGGGTTACCGCCAGAACAAATCCACACGTAAGGCCGCCGGCCAAAAGCCCCATAACCCCTGCCACGCCGAGTATCAAACCAGTGATGACCGGAACCAAGATGGCCAGCAGCGAAGGCAAAACCATTTCTCTCTGCGCACCCCGGGTTGAGATAGAAACGCAGCGTGCATAATCGGGCTTGCCGGTTCCTTCCATTATGCCGGGGATTTCCCTGAACTGCCGGCGGACTTCGTTGACCATATCCCCTGCAGTTCTGCCGACCGCCTTCATCGTCATAGCACAGAAGATAAATGCCATTACAGCGCCTAAAAACAGGCCACAGATGAGTTTTGGGTTCATTATGCTCAAATCATATGCGGCGAGGAAGTCAGAAATGTGAGCGGTTGTTACGTTAATGGCCCCCCCAATTTGTTCTGCGGCGTGGCCTTTGAAGAATGAGACTTTTCCAACGGTATATAAGCCATCAGCACTTTCGGAAGCAAGCCGACCAATCCAGATACGAATCTCTTCGATGTATGCAGCCAGAAGTGCCAAAGCCGTAAGGGCGGCTGAGCCAATTGCAAAACCTTTGCCCGTTGCGGCGGTGGTATTGCC
>CAZTWR010000199.1:0-3787 GCA_964618055.1 uncultured Pirellulales bacterium
GAACAGATTAACTCGCAGGTGTTGGTTGAAAGGATACGGGCCAGCGGCGCGCAGGCAATGTTCATCGATGATTTTGGCCGAATCTGCGATTATCTAAAGAGCAATGTTGTTGCCGGCGAACTGGTAGTTACTATGGGTGCAGGTGATATTTGGAAGGTGGCAGATGAATATATTCAGTGGCTTAGAGAAAATAGTTGAAACCAATTATCCGTTGGCCAAATGCACATGGTACGGTCTGGGCGGACCGGCTGATTATTTTATAAGACCAGAAACGGTCAAACAACTCAGGGACGTAGTCCAGCGGTGCAATGAAAATAACATTGCGATTTATGCGCTGGGCTTTGGCTCCAATATATTAATCAGTGACGACGGTCTACGAGCAGCAGTGATAAAGCTTGAAGCAGAGAAGTTTGCACAGATACAGTTTGATGGCGAACAACTCACCGCCTGGGCAGGCGCAGAATTGAGCGAGCTGGTTTTAACCTGCGTGAAAAAAGGACTCTCAGGCATCGAAGCTCTAACAGGCATACCAGGCTCGATTGGCGGAGCGGTAAGAATGAATGCAGGCGGGGCCTTCGGAGATATTGGCGCAGCTATAGAAACCGTCACGCTGATGGATAGCCAGGGCAATATCTTTGAAGAGAGCAAACCGGAGCTGATGTTCGACTACCGCAGAACAAACATCACTGCCAAATTCATTCTAAATGCCCGGTTGAAACTGACCGGCTCTGACCCCGAGCAAATTATGCGGACGGTAAAGGAAATCTGGATTTACAAAAAGAATAACCAGCCGTTAAATACACGAAACTGCGGCTGTATATTCAAAAACCCAAGAGGCGTCTCTGCCGGAGCTTTGATTGATAGGGCCAGCCTAAAGGGACTACAAATCGGTGGGGCCATCGTCAGCGAGAAACACGGAAATTTCATAATCGCAGAGAAGGGGTGCAAAAGTCGCGACGTTGTAAGACTGATAGATGCTATAAAAGAAAGAGTTAAAGAACAGTTTGGCATCGAGCTGGAACTTGAAATCGAAATCTGGGATTAACAATGACCGTTGAACCTCCAGCAAGCTCCCAATCGCCATTAATCGAAAGCCCGGTAAAAGTAGCCGTCCTTATGGGTGGTATCGGTGAAGAACGTAACATCAGCATCCAAAGCGGCAATTGCGTGGCACAGGCGATAAAAGAAGCCGGTTTGAATGTGGTAACCTCTGATATTGGGCCTGGTAACACGGATATACTGGAAGATGACAGTATCGATGTATTCTTTCTTGCGCTGCACGGCGGGTTTGGTGAAGATGGTCAGCTTCAACAAATACTCGAGGATAAATCGCTTTGCTATACAGGCAGTGGGCCGAGAGCATGCAGATTGGCACTTGATAAAATGGCAAGCAAAAAGGCTTTTACCAAGGCTGGCATACCCACACCTGTGGCAATCGAATTCAATCCCAATGCCGACCTCGCCAAACTTGAAAAACAACTCGAACGGTTTGCAGACAGATACGTGGTGAAACCTATAAGACAAGGAAGTAGTGTTGGTATGCGCATTGCAAATAACCGGCGCGAAGCTATCGCTGCAGCATCCAATTGTTTAAGCGAATTCGGTGATTGTATGATAGAAGAACTCATACCAGGGCGGGATATAACAGTTGGTATCCTCTGTGACCAAGCGCTGCCAATTATTGAGCTTCGGACACAAACCGGCTTTTACGACTACCATGCAAAATATTTCGATGAGCAAACAGAATTTCTTTTTGACACAATTGATAACCCAGCCCTGATAGCAAAAATCAAAACTGTGGCATTGGACTGTTTCAATGTGCTCGGCTGTCGCCATTTTGCAAGAGTTGATTTCAGATTGGGCAACGACGGCACTGCCTACGCATTGGAACTTAACGCTATTCCTGGCTTTACGAGCCGTTCCGATTTACCTAAGGCTGCAGCCAAAATAGGGCTGTCAATGAGCGATTTGTGTATAAAAATAATTGAAGCAGCTCTGGAAAACAGAAAAACTAAATATCATTCAGTAAGTGCTAACGACTAAAATCAGTGGCCAGAAAGAAAAAAACAAAACGCAAGACGAAAAGAATATCGCTTAAGCTCAGCACACCAAAAAGAAAAAAGCAACGAAAGATAACTTACAAGTCGAGTTTAACAGGCATTTTGAAGGTATCAGCGGTAGTCTGCGTCTTCGTCATAGGAGGGGCATCTTTTTACTTTGCAGAAAGATATGTAAAATCAGCGAAGCCCGCCGAAAGCGGTCCTCTGGAGCTGGTGAACGCACCTGAATGGGTAAGTGGTGAGCTAAAGGCAAAAATCCGCACTGCTGCCGGTGGTAAAACTTTCAAGCTTGATGAAGAGGTCGCTCAAACGGTGGCGGAAAATTTAGCGTCCGTTGCCTGGCTGAACGAAGTAAAAGTACAGACTACGCACGAGCGCCTGCTCGTCAAGGCCAGGTGGCGAAAGCCCATGGCGCTGGTCAAATTAGGTTTACAAAGTTTTTACGTGGACGCTGAACTGGTTGTGCTCGATTTCGTGCCAATGCCTAATCTACCCATCGTAAGGATAGAAGGGCTGTCGGTAACAACAAGAGTACCACCGCCGGGTAAAGTTTGGCAAAGCGATGAGCTCGCTGCGGCTGTAACTATATTAGCCAAGCTCGACCAGATGGACAAATCTGTTACGCCTGACAAACCGTTGCTTTACGAAATTGACCGTATCGACATAAGCAATTTTAATGGCCGCGAAAACAGCCGATTTCCACATATTGTTCTTTACACAAAGGATAACACTGAAATCATCTGGGGCGCTGAGTTCGGCACGTGGCAGCGACATCTGGAAGCACCGGATGAGGAGAAACTGGCCAAGCTTTACGCCTATTACAAAGAATACGGCTCACTATCAGGCGGGGTAAAATACATCAATCTGCGCGACCCACAGGATAATATCTCCCAGCCGATTGACAAGTATTAGGCCACCGAGAAACCATTCAACGCAGTTGCGAGGTCGGTATAGCGGTAGGGGATTTGTAAGTCTACGCAGAGTGATTTGAATTTCTTCAGGGCTGATTCGCTAAGCTCATTTTGGAAATCTGAATCTCCTTTACAGGAGAAAATTCTACAGCCGGAAAAACGATGTTCGTAAATGCTGCATTTGCCCCTGATGTTATAGGGACATCGGCTGGTTATCATTGGCTTTACGTTTTCGGCGCCCAAATTTACAGCTAAATACATCAATTCAGGCGTAGTAACAAATAGCTTA
Organism: uncultured Pirellulales bacterium; assembly: GCA_964618055.1. GTDB lineage: Bacteria > Planctomycetota > Phycisphaerae > Sedimentisphaerales > Anaerobacaceae > CAYYFT01. The sequence goes on from CAZTWR010000199.1 coordinate 3,261, forward strand.
TGGTCAAAGCTCTCGAAATCGCAGCATTTGCCGCAGGTGCCGCATATGCCGGCTAAATGGACTGATTCGCAAATTTGCGAATCCAGCCATTTGTAAATTTCAGCTACTCTTTTTGGGAGCTGGCTGCTTGTTCTACATTCTGCCACCATTTTTTGCTCTTTTTAATCTTTTCTATTTCTTCGAAGCTGTAGAACCTGCCGTGATTGATACCGCTGCATCGTTGAGCTGCTCTGTTCCATTCATCTGTGTTAGCTAAATTGTCGGGCCAAAAAGGCCAGGTTCTGCACTGGCTCGGCCGAACAGGGTAAATCGTACATCTCTTCTGGTCGTTATTCTTTCGCAGAAATACACAATCTTTAGTGTTCGGCTGTTCGATAACCGTTGTTCGCAACCCAACACGCCTCAGGTACTTCTGCCGCACATGCTCAGGCTTAACCTTTAAGAAATCTGCGATGAATTTAATCTCCGGTCGCGTAACCCAGATATAACCCTGGCTCGGGCCAGAGCAGCATCGGCCACACTGCTGA
>CAZTWR010000200.1:0-3749 GCA_964618055.1 uncultured Pirellulales bacterium
TCGCAAGGGTTGCTTCGTCTTTTATGGTCAGGCGGCTTTTGCTTAAGCCGTGCTCTTTGAGCTGGCGCGGGATGAGATATTTTTTTGCGATATTAAGTTTCTCATTTTCGGTATAGCCGGGCAGCTCTATAACTTCCATTCTGTCGCGCAGTGCCGGTGGGACGGGCTCGGTATAATTTGCTGTGCCGATGAACATAACGGTGGACAAATTAAAGGGCTGGTCAAGGTAATGGTCTGTGAAGCTGAAGTTTTGTTCTGGGTCAAGGACTTCGAGCAGCGCACTTGAAGGGTCACCTCTGAAATCGGCTCCGATTTTGTCGAGCTCGTCGAGCATAAAGACGGGGTTTTTGCTCTGGCACTTTCTTAACTCTTGCAGAATCCTTCCGGGCAGAGCGCCAATGTAAGTTCTTCGATGTCCGCGGATATCGGCCTCATCCCTTATTCCGCCGAGTGATATGCGGATAAATTTTCTTCCCATAGCCCGTGCGATGGATTGTCCGAGCGATGTTTTACCTACTCCCGGCGGGCCGACAAAACAAAGTATTGGGCTTTTACCTGTGGGGTTTAGCTTGCGGACGGCGAGAAATTCGAGGATGCGTTTTTTTACCTTGCGCAGGTCGTAGTGGTCGGCGTTGAGTATCCGCTCGGCCTTGTTGATATCCATCTGGTCTTTCGTCTGGATGGACCAGGGCAGTTCACAGACCCAATCCAGATATGTCCGTATAACGCTGTACTCGGGCGAAGCAGGAGGTATTTTGCCCAATCTGTCCAATTCTCGAAGTGCTTCGGTCTCGACTTTTTCGGGCATTTTGGCTTTTTTGATATTTTGGTTGATTTGCTTTAGCTCTTCGGTTCGCAGGTCGTCCTTGCCAAGTTCGGATTGGATGGCTTTTAGCTGTTCCTGTAAGAAATATTCGCGCTGATTTTTGTCTACGGCCTCTCTTACTCGGCCTTGAATTTTATGACTTAGCTCGAGGACTTCCAGCTGAGCCGCCAGAGCAGCAGATATTTCTTCAAGGCGTTTGGTGGCGTCAAGCTCCTCAAGCAATTGCTGTTTCTTGGCGATGTCGAGGTTGAGATTGGCCGCCAGAAAATCAGCTAAGGCAGAAGGATTTTCGATATTTTCCAGCAGCACAGATGCCTCTTCCGGGACATTGGGACTTAATGCTATGACCCGGTTTGCTGTCTGGCGGACGCTGACCATGAGTGCCTGGAGCTTTTTGGTCATTTTTGTTTTGATGTCAAGCAGTTGAACTGCGGCCTTTAGATATGGCTCCGTGGCTATCGGTTTTATGATTTTGAAGCGTGCTATGCCATGGACTATAATATTAATTGAGCCCTGTGGTATTCTTATGAGTTTGAGGACTGAGGCGGCGGTACCGACGGGGTAGATATCGTTGAAACCCGGCCTGTCAGTTTCGGGGTTGTGTTGCGTGACAAGTCCTATAATAGATTCATTGGGTTTGGTGTCGGCAAGTAGCTGTTTGCTCCTCTGGCGTCCAATTGCCAACGGCGTTACCGTCCCTGGATAGGCAACAGCATTTCGAATTGGCAAAATGCCGATTGTGTCCGGTAGTTTGAGTTCGTGGTTGTGCTCCTGTGATTGGCCAGTTTCGTTGAGCAGGTGGTACTCAAGGTTTACAGGGTCTTCTGGTGTCATTTCAATCGGCCAATGGCCGTTGGAAGAAAACAGATTTTCTGGGTTGCTTGGCATTTTATCTGTATCGGTCATTTCTCGTATAAAATGTGATAATACCCGAATTAAACCAAAAACTAAAAGCCAAAAATCACAGAAAAGTGCATAAGAACAGAAGGGAGCTTATGGTTTATGCGCTTATTTTTATTTTTCGCTTATTTGATGGCTGAATGATAACTTTGCAGTGATTTTATGGTGCTTGGTCCCGTTTGGTAAGCGTCGATGCCCTTTACGGCAGCAGCAGCGGCGGCTGTTGTGGTAATATAAGGGACCTTGTATTTTATAGCTGCTTTGCGGATGTAAGAATCGTCGTATTTGCTTAGCTTGCCAGCGGGGGTGTTGATGATTAGCTGAATCTCGGTGTTTTTAATGGCATCTACTATGTTGGGTCTGCCCTCGTGCATTTTGAGGACACGTTCGGTTTTGATGCCTCCATCTGCGAGGAACTGATGAGTACCTTCAGTTGCCTTTATTTTGAAGCCGAGTTCGGAGAAGGCTTTGGCTATTTCGAGAGCTGCGGCCTTGTCCCTGTCGACGACGGTTATCAAAACAGTGCCTTCGGAAGGCAGGGATAGGCCAGTGGCTTGCTGTGCCTTGAAGAAGGCCAGTCCGTATGAATCTGCCAGTCCCAATACTTCACCGGTGGATCGCATTTCCGGGCCGAGCAGTGGGTCGACAGTGTGGAACATATTAAATGGGAAGACCGATTCTTTTACGCCGAAGTGCGGGATTTTTCTTTGCTTTAAGTTGAGGTCTGAGAGTTTTTTCCCGAGCATAAGCTGTGTAGCCAGCCGGGCCATCGAAATGCCGCAGACCTTGGAGACCAGCGGCACAGTTCTCGAGGCACGTGGGTTGGCTTCGAGCACATAGACAACGTCATTGGCTATCGCATACTGCATATTCATCAGGCCGACGACATTTAACTCCGTCGCTATTTTTCTGGTGTATTCGCAAATGGTGTTAATATGCTTTTCAGGGATGCTAACGGGTGGAATCACACAGGCTGAATCGCCGGAATGGATGCCGGCCAGCTCGATGTGCTCCATAACCGCAGGCACAAAGGCATCAGTGCCATCGGCGACGGCGTCGGCCTCGACTTCAGTGGCGTTTTCGAGAAATTTATCAATCAGGATGGGTCTTTCCGGTGTTACCTCCACCGCGGCGGCGACATACTCCCGCAGCATTTCCTTATCGTGGACAACTTCCATACCACGTCCGCCGAGGACGTAGGACGGCCGAACCATTAGTGGATAGCCAATCCGCTTGGCAATAGCAAAGGCCTCGTCAAGGTTGCTTGCCATACCGGATTCGGACATTGGAATTCCGAGCTTTTTCATCATCGCCCGGAAGCGGTCACGGTCCTCAGCTAAATCTATAGTCTCCGGCGATGTCCCGATTATTTTGACACCAGCCCGTTCGAGTTCGCCTGCGATATTAAGCGGGGTCTGACCGCCGAACTGTACGATGACACCTTCGGGCTTTTCCTTCTCGTAGATACTCAATACATCTTCAACTGTAAGCGGCTCGAAGTAAAGCTTATCGGAAGTGTCATAATCGGTCGAGACGGTTTCCGGATTGCAGTTGACCATAATTGTTTCAAGGCCTTCGTCTCTGAGTGCAAAAGCAGCGTGGACACAGCAGTAGTCGAATTCGATTCCCTGGCCGATGCGGTTTGGTCCGCCGCCCAGGACCATTATCTTGCGGTTTTTGCTTACACTAACGCTGTCAGGTGCGTTGTAAGTGGAGAAATAATAAGCTGCATTTTCTACGCCGCTGACCGGTACCGGTTCCCAGGCCTCGACTACGCCCAGCTTTATGCGCTGCTGACGGATTTTATCTTCTGAAATACCGAGAAGCCCGGTAAGGTATCGGTCGGCAAAACCGTCCTTTTTGGCCTGTGTTAACAGTTTGTCGGGAAGCTGTTTGCCTTTGAATTTGAGGATTTTCTCCTCGAGCTGGACAAGCTCGGCCATTTGTTCGATGAACCATCGCTTAATATACGTTTTCTCGAAAAGGGTATCGATGTCGGCTCCCTTGCGGAGTGCCTCATACA
>CAZTWR010000201.1:0-3744 GCA_964618055.1 uncultured Pirellulales bacterium
GAAGCAGGCAAAAGAGCAAATTGCGTATTGGAATAAACAGTTGGCAGAGCGATGAGCGGTGGTGAGGATGAAATAACCGGCTGGTTTGCCCGTCAGAGTAAGCTGGCGAGAGCGGATTTTCCGATAGGGATTGGGGATGATATGGCCCAAATCCGATGGGGCGAGGGGTCAGTTCTTATTACCACAGATATGCTACTGGATGGAGTTCACTTCGACCTGCAAAAAACAACTCTAAAGCAAGTCGGCTATAAAGCTATGGCAGTGAGCCTGAGCGATTGTGCAGCGATGGCAACAGTTCCTGTTGCCGCGGTTGTCTCTGTTGCGCTGCCGAAGGGTTTTGGTGAGGAAGAATTAAAGCAGCTCCATTGCGGCATTACTCTGGCTGGTGAGAAATTTGGCTGTGAGCTTGTAGGCGGTGATATTACAAGCTGGAAGGGAACAGAACCGCTGGCAATAAGTGTAGCAATGCTCAGCAGAGAAGGGGCCAGCAGAGCTATAAGGCGGTCCGGCGCAAAGGTTGGTGACGTTATCTGTGTTACAGGCTCATTGGGTGGAGCGGGTTACAAAAAACATCTGGAATTCGAGCCGAGGGTTAAAGAGGCAATAGAAATTACTCAAAAGGTAGTTGTAAATTCGATGATTGATATAAGTGATGGACTCAGCAGCGATTTGAACCGAATCTGCCAACAGAGCAAGGTAGGGGCTATTATAAATGCAGAGCAGATTCCAATATCGGATGAAGCTAAAAAGTGTGAGGCGCCATTGAGTTCTGCGCTAAACGACGGTGAAGATTTTGAATTGCTTTTTACACTTTCTGAAAAAGAATGCAGGAGATTGCTGAAGCAGTGGGATGGGCCGATGCCAATTACACAAATTGGAACAATTACCGACACTAAAAAAATGCAGATAAAAATGCTGGACGGCAAAATTAGCGATTTGGAAGTCAAAGGATACAACCACCTGAAATAATTTACCATTTACTATTTGCTATTTACTATTGGATATGAATTTTGATGTTGTTTCGAATTCGCCGGAGGAGACCGTAGCGGTTGGTCGAAAGATAGGCTCACAGTTAAAAGGGGGAGAGGTTGTGGCTGTTTGCGGGGCATTAGGCAGCGGCAAAACACATTTGATTAAAGGGATTGCAGTTGGTGCCGGGGCAGCGGAGGTCGGAAAGGTTACCAGCCCAACGTTTGTTATAATTAATGAATATAAATCCCGCTCTTCGGAAGGGCTGGATAAAGGTCGGCTGGATGTCTATCATATAGATGCTTATCGGCTGGATTCAATATCTGAATTTGAGATGATAGGGTTTGATGATTACTGCCGGCCACAATCGGTAGTTTTGATTGAGTGGGCCGATAAAATTGAGTCAGCTCTGCAGACTATAGATTACATTCGGATAGAGCTTTTTCACGCTGGAGAGAGCAGAAGAAAAATACACATCAAAAATGCGCCTGAATATATTCGTTGTTGACTATTTGGGGATTGCTCTGGCTGTTTGCTGGGCTGGTGATGAGGGGGCAATATTGAGAAGAGCCGGCCACATTCGATATTTCACACCTTAAAGTTTGGCATTGCAGTGTTTATTTTTTATATTTTTCTTTAGAGGGTGTGTATAGAGTCCTGCAGGGGGGCAATCTTCTGAATTGTTTTCGGACTTGGGGCTGTAGGTTTTGTTGTCCATCAAGAATCCGAGTGAAATTTCTATTTAAGAAATGGATGGCTAAACTATATCTGCCCATTGCTTGGCAAGCTACAGTTTAAAAAATCTGCAAAATTTCCCCAATCTTCTCACGAGAAGTCGGTTGGGACGGACTAAAGTTTATAGAGAATCAAAGAATTGTTAACCTTAGAAAGGGGTAAAAAATGAGGGCTAAAAGTGGTTTTACGTTAGTGGAGTTCCTGATTGTGGCAGTTATCCTTGGTATCTTGTCAGCTATTTTGATTCCTCAGTTCGCTGAGGCGAGTAATCAAGCTAAAGAGTCGCGTCTGATTAATGCTCTTCAGACGATGCGCTCGAAAATTGAACTGTATAGAATTCAGCACAACAATGCCTTACCCGGCGCAGGTGGCGCTACGATTGAGCGAGCTATAACCGGTCTTACCGATGTCAACGGCAATGTCGCTGTAGCACCTGGTACCGGTGTTTATGGGCCTTATCTGCAGAAGCTTCCAAAGAATCCATTCACCGGCGGACATGGCATAAATGGCACGGCGGCAGATGGCAGTCCTCAAGGCTGGACATTGGATACGGAGCCGACAAGTGCCACATACGGTTTTTTCGCTGCCAGCGACGCAAGGCATAGCGATTTTGAATTTGAAGAATAATTGGAGAAGGTATGAGTAATAGCAGTAAGAGTCGCATTTCTTATGTTGAGCTTCTGATCATAGCGGTTGTATTGGGCGTAGCTGCGAGGACAATTGCTCCGCAGTTTACGGAAGCGAGTAACGAAGAAGCAAGAGTTTCCGAGCTGGTTGATGGGCTTGAAGCGATGCGTGCTCAGCTGGATTTGTACCGAGTTCAGCACGAAGATTGTCTTCCTCCCACCGATTCATACACCAGTTTTGAAGCCGCTATGACGACAAAGGCAGGGCAGTACGGTCCGTACGTTAAAAAGATTCCTACGAATCCTTTTAATGGCCTTAACACGGTTCGCTTTGATGGAGAACCAGCAGGGGCAGGCAAAGCCGGTTGGAGACTTGATACGGAGACCGGCTTGTTTCAGGCCGACAGTGATGCTGCATATGCGGCTCTGTGAAAAGTCAATGGGTGGCTGCGTAATCAGCGAAGGAACAGCAAGTTACATCGCAAGTTTGTGAAGGCCGCTTTTAGAAGCATTGAGAGAGAATAAAAGCAACTTATGGGACTTTAAGAAAGGGTCGAATGAGGAGACGCTTATCGGCCTTTATCTGTAATAAAAAGAAAATTTCGAAGTAGTTAATCACACCAATTACATTTCCGAACTCCCACAGAACATCGAAATAGTTCAGAGATTGCTACCATATTGTTTTAACGATTATACCAATTCTGCTGACCTTAACTGCGGAAGGTAGAAATTTGATGCTGATATATTGCTTTTGATGTGTGTAGAAAACGCAAGAGAGATGAGAAAATCAAACGCTGTGGGTCAAACCGTGAGCATAAACGGCACAACGGCTGTTTCTGCCGGTTTGGTGGTGAGTAAAGATGCGCCCTGAAGAGGACGAAAAAAGAACAGAGGTAAGGGTTCATAATACGCCAAGACACATAGAAAAAGACGATGAAAGGGGAGAGTTTGCAGCACTGGCTTCGGAGGCCTCATTGCTGTTGTAGTCAAGAACTTAGATACGATTTACGGGCCAGAAGTGGCGGTCTTATCGTGATAGAGATTTTGCCTGTAGCGGTAATAATCGCGATAAGGGTTTATCTCGATTATGGACCGGCAGGAGGGAAATCGTAAATGACAGGTTGGAAATTGAAAACACGAGTTCTGCGGCCTGCCTCTGCGACTCTCGTCGCAAGACGAGGCAGCGGGCCAATAGGATTGGACATAGGTCACAATTCTATCAAGATGATTCAGCTGGCAATGAGTGGGGGACGTATAAGCATTCTTGCAGCAGATAAAGTTCGTGTTGAGACGAGTATAAACGGTGATGCAGGGGAGAGAAGGAGCTTTATTATTTCTGCAATAAAGCGAATGCTGGTGGAGGGTAAGTTTCGCGGACGAAATGTTGTCTCGTGTCTGCCAAATGACAAATTGA
>CAZTWR010000202.1:0-3743 GCA_964618055.1 uncultured Pirellulales bacterium
AAAGACCCCGATGGGATAGCAAACGGCGCCCCGAAGAGATAGTTTCACATCTCATAGGGCAAGCATCCCACAGGGCAGGCGTTCCCCTTAGTAGGGCGAACTTGCGCATTTGGTTGAAAAAAGTTCTTGATTCTCAATTCCCGATTCTCGTAACTCGACGTGAGAAAAGGAGTAAAAATTTTTAAAAAAATGGATTTTTGCTTTTGCCCTCCTGCGCATTTAGTCGATTTTTCGTCGCTCGCGATTCCTGGTTCGTGAATAGTATCCTTCGATTATACTCCCCTATGACCTAAGGCCCCGGGGGGCAGGCAGGACAGGTTTAGTTGAAAGAAATATGGCCGGAGGGCTTTGATTCACCCTTTAATTCCCCTAAAGATATTTTTACTTTTTCCATGATTCATCCATTGCGGTATAAAGATGAGAATCACCTGTAAGAAATAGCGCAGATGTTTTTTGTCAGGTGAATTCTTTTGTTAGGTGTTATTTCGCTTCTTTCTAAAAACTAGGCCCACACTTGCCGGAAAGACCAACATTCCGATGGAACTGCTTGCAGAGAGACCTTTTAACAACGGTAGTTCTTTAAATGGTTGCAGAGCAGGAAATCGTGTAATAAGCGTAATAACAGCTAGGCCAACGAAAATTACGAACACCTTTTTATGAATGGAACTGTCGCTTAGCAGTCCGGATTTAGCGTAGTTTGCAAGAAAAAACATACCTATCATAATAAACCAAACACTGCCTAATTTTATGCTTATCAAAATGTTTTCTGCATTGATGCTAGCGCCATAAAGCAAAGGGTGAACTACAATACAAAAGACTGATAATAAGATTACAGTCACTCCGCTAACTATAAACGTCTGGTAATGCCGCTTATCCGATTTTCTACAAAAATGCGACGAGATTGGAAGTATAACATATAGAGTAAACCAAATATCATCCCCACTAATTCCAAACTTAAATATTTTAATCACAACCGGCACAACATAAATAACTATGCCATACGAAAGAAAATCAAAATACTTATTTTCTATTGGTTCTTTGGTGTTCATTATTTGATCATGAAGACACGCAACTAATAAAACGGTGGTACAAACACCAAGAAGTACTGAACTTAGTAAGGCGCGTTGACCTATAGCATATGCGCCGTAGCCAATGACGAGAACAGAAACGGTAACAAGATAAAGAAACAAGGTATGTCGAAAACCCGAGGCTATATAAATCGCAATTGCGAGGAGAGTTGCCGTACCAAAGATTATTGAAAATATTTGCGTCATTATGATTTTATACACCCAACAATGATTATACAGCCAGTATAACAAGTTCCCGTTGCTTCTTCAATACTCGCTTAATATCTTGCCTTTCAACGACTTTTATCAATGTGTGGCTATCCCTAATGTTCCCAGATGTTATTACCGTAATAGTTCTAAGTCATCTTTGCTCGGCGGCTTAAAACCTGTAGGGGTTTTCCTGACAAGGTCTAAATGTCGGTAAATTCTGTATCTTGTGATTTGGGGAACTTTATACCATTTCACATTTAACAAATCATTTTCCTGAACATAATTATAATAGAAATTACTAAAGAAACGTCTGAAATCTTCCTCACCAAAAATGGCTAGTGCCATTAACTCAACAAGACCAGCTATAAAAAAGGATATCGTATATAGATTCCTTTCAAGGAATAGTAGTAAACCACCTTGTCTTAATATGGTAATTGTTTCAATACCTCGGTAGTTGCTCCATATTCTGAATTTGTACAGTATATCTAGGATTGTCATTTTATCTTTTTGATTTGAATCAGACTTAAAAATCCTCACTAAATCAGAAAAATAGTCGTTTTCCAATTCATAAATTGTCCTTTGCTCTCTTGGACATCTGGAATATAAAAACTTCCATTCTTTCTTGTCGGTGTCTAAGAAAGTTTTTCTTCTTTCACCTTTTCTGTAGTATATATTAAATGGAAATTTGAAGAGAAATTTTGAGTATTTGTCAAGCTGATGTCTGTTAAAATAAAGAGACGGTTTTCTGTGTTCTATAGTAGAAAGTTCTGAGTTTTCAGTAAAAACCAGAGAAGTATAATAGGAGTAAACTGAATAATAATACTTAATTATCTTCCATGAGGGGAAAAGGATAAGTTCTGTGTCGTCTTCTATCCAGTCCAAGCTAGAACTAATATTAAAATCTTGGGAAAAAGGGTAACCTGCTGAAATCTCGTTATACCAACCCTGTAATAAAAAATATCTGAATTTTTTCCTTGAGGCATTTGGTGTTACAAGATTCTTTTTAATTTTGAGAGGGTCATAATTTAACTCTTTTAGAAATAGTTGAAACAATACATCAATTCTGTATCTCTTGTTTTTTAACATCACCTTGTCTGCATATCTCAGTTTAATTAGCCAAGCAAATCTATCAACAGCATCGTGAAACTCCAAATAATCCGTTAATTCAGGGTGATGTTCGTATAAAAAATGTTTGGGTCTTTGAAAAATATCTTTTTGATATTTTTTATCTTTTGATAAAAGACGTAACCTTGGAAAATCATAGACAAAAATTGAAATCTGCCCTCCTTTTTCTGAAGTATGGTCTATTAAGTCATGCTCGATTAACTTCTGCAAAAAACTCTCACTGAGGTCAAACTTACGTGATACATATTTTAGTGGCTTTGTTTCCGCCATAAGAAACCTATTTCGTGGGGGACTTCGCTCAAATAAAACTGTTTTTTTCGCTACGCATATTCTTTCCATCACTTCGTATAGTTTTTGGACGCAGAGGACTATTCTAACAAATTTTATTTGGTTTGCACAATTTCATCCGGGAAGTCCGGGTTTAGATGTAAACTTTGTCCATCAATCTTGGGAAAGCGATGCACTGTCGGATGTGTTTTTCGCCGGTGAGCCAGGCGATGGTTCTTTCTACGCCGAGACCGAATCCGCCGTGCGGCACCGAGCCGTACCTTCGTAAATCAAGGTACCACTCATAGTTTTTCACATCCAGCCCCTGCTCTTTAATCCGCTCGACCAAAAGCTCATAATCATCTTCTCTGACCGAGCCGCCAATGATTTCGCCAAAGCCGGCGGGAGCAAGCAGGTCGAAATTCAAAACAACCTTGTCATTTTCGCGGTCAGTCTTCATATAAAACGCCTTGGCCTGTTTGGGATAGTGCGTGATAAAAACGGGCTTATCGTGCATCTGTGAGATGATTGTTTCATCAGAGCCACCGAGGTCTTTGCCCCAGCGAAACTCGGCTGCTAATTTAGCGTGTTTCGGATTATTTTCGATTTTTGTATCTGTCTCGGAAAGAGCCGTTCGCAATTCAATCAGCTCAGCAGCGATTTTATCCTTCTGCCATTGCTTTAGTTGACCATTTTGTTGTTTTTCCAGATCTCCAATTTTAGTTTCCAATTGCCGCTGTTGTTTTTGTAGTTCTTCTAGTTGTTCAGTTAAGAACTTTTGAGTCTTTTCACCGGTGAGAATATCGACCGCCTCGGTGTATGTCAGTCTGTAGAAGGGTGGCTTGATTTTTTTTAATGCTGTGATGTCGGCGCCCAAAGTTTCAAGGTGGTCTTTGTTTTCCCGCAGCACTTCGGCGGCGATAAACGAAACGAAATTCTCAGCTAATTCGAGCAGGCCGTCTAAATCAATAAAAGCGACCTCCGGCTCGACCATCCAGAATTCAGTTAGATGTCTTCGGGTCTTACTTTTTTCCGCTCTAAACGTCGGCCCGAAGCAATAGACCTTGCCGAAAC
>CAZTWR010000203.1:0-827 GCA_964618055.1 uncultured Pirellulales bacterium
TGGGTGGCTGTTGAATATCCGGCGGCTTTGTATGCAGTTCGCCACTTTTGGCAATCAGCAGTGAAGGATTGGTGTAGGCCAACGGGCCAAGTTTTTCATAAAGCCAGACAAGATGTGTTTTGGTGCCTATTATTGCACCACACTTTTCGCACAACTGCAGTTCGAACTCGTGGGTCTCGATGGTCTCTTCTCTATTTAGTGTGGCTAAGTCCCATTTGTTTGAGAGCTTTATGCCTGTTCCTGTCGTGCAATTAGCCTCGCAATTGCCGCAAAAGATGCAAGTGTCATATCGGTGGGTTATTCTTCTTACGGGCGGGTCCGCCTCTAAGTCATCGACCATGCTTAAGCATTCCGGGGTCGGACAGGCATTTACGCATGCACCGCAACCGATGCAGGTATCAAGGTCAAATTCCGGTTTACCTCTATACCTTTCCGGAACCACGCACGGCTTAGCGGGAAACCGGGTAGTAAACCGCGGTGAGAAGACCGCCGTCACCGCTTCTTTCAATTCTCTTAACTTTGGCAAACGCAATTTCAAACTCCTATAATAATTAGCGGATAGCTTATACGCTAAACACTATACGCTATTTTTTTCTTCTGCATATTTGTCAACAACGCTATTCTCCCATAGTTTTACGCCGGAAGCATAAGCGCCTTTGGCGATTGCATGTGCGGCCGTAGGTGAAGTTATCAGTATAAACACAGCGCAGATTATCGCTTTTGCGCTTGTGGGCCCAGAACCGCTAATGAGGGCAACACCAACTAATAACAGGATGGTTCCGAGAGTTACACATTTTGTCGAGGCCTGTAAGCGGTTGTAAACGTCG
>CAZTWR010000203.1:837-3726 GCA_964618055.1 uncultured Pirellulales bacterium
CAGCCGAATATATCAAACAAAATCCCAATTATTATCAGTATGTAGCCTATAATATCAGTCATCGAAGCTTCTGCCCTCCAAAAACTTTGCCAATGCTATTGTTCCGATGAAGCTTAACAATGCCCAGGCAAGAGCAATGTTGAGATAAAAATCCCTCTTTGTTACCAGCCCAAGAATAGCACAGAAGCCTACTACAACAATACCTAATATATCAATAGCTACGGTCCTATCTGGAGCACTGGGGCCGCGACCTATTCGATACAGGCACAGGAAACAACACACAAATAAGCCAATATAAAATAGTGCTATCATAGTAACCTTCCTATTCGAAGATTTTCTTCAGGAACCACTCGAATCTTTGAGCGATAAATTTGGTTGCTTGCTCGATATCATCGGATTTTACATTAATCCAGTGAACATACAAAAAACCGTCATCCGTTAAATCCACGGTCAAAGTGCCCGGTGTGAGAGTGATGGAATTTGCCAGGGCGGTAATGCCGGATTCTGTTTTCAGAATAGTTTTTATTTTTACGATTCCAGGTTTTATAGGCATTTTGGGATGCAAAGCGCGATAGACAACGTCTAAATTTGCATTCATTACGTAATAGAAGAACACCGGCACATAAACCAAAAACCAAAATACTCGCACCGGCGAAATAAATACGAGATGTTCCTTGGGCAGTATTTCGTGAAACAGAACCGCAACTACAGCAGAAGCTATCAGGCCTGCGATTACAACCTGGAAGTCAATTTTGCCGTCGGCAAAAGGCCAGGTCAGCAGCACCCAAACGATAAACGCTAAAACAAAATAAATCAGTCGCCTCATATTCTTACCACCTTATGTTTATCACATATTGATTATCTTAGTGGAGTATTCAAGTCCGTCGGTTAACACTTTTACAGCAGGGTCAAGTATATGGCTCCTCAAAGACGGCACTATCACGAGCAGTCCCATAAGTACGCATAAACAAGCCAGGAATATCATTGCAACAAGCATAGAGTTTTTGTTTTCTTTTGTCTGTTGCAGATTTTCCGGCAGCTCGCCAAGGAAGACATATCTTTGAACTTTCAGATACATAATTAAAGTACACAAACTTACGAAAACAATTATTGCTGCGACCCAGTAAAAATGAGCCTGAATTGCTGCAACTACCAGAATCAGCTTGCTCCAGAACCCGCTAAAGGGCGGAATACCAGCAATGGAGGCCGACGCGATAATGCAGGTTGCACGCGTTACAGGCATTTTCTCTGCGAGTCCGCCCATCTGTCTCATTTGTCTTGTGCCGGTCGACATTTCCACCGAGCCGCTTGTTAAAAATAACAAGGACTTGTAAACAGCGTGGTTGAGGAGGTGGAACAGGCCTCCGAGGATAGCCAGAGAAGCCCAGGCTAAATTACCACCTCTGGCGATGATAAGCCCCCCAAGGCCGATACCCAAAACCACATAGCCCAACTGGCTGATACTCGAATAAGCCATAAGTCGCTTTAAATCCCACTGTCCTATTGCCAGGAATGCACCGGCAACCATACTCAAAAGGCCCAGGACGATTAAAAGCCAGCCTGTTGAGATGGAGATGCCGAACACATTGAAAACCACACGGGTAAGAGCATAAACACCGAGGGCCTTTATTAGTACGCCGGACAGCATTGCAGAAATCGGAGCAGGAGCCGATGGGTGTGCGTCGGGCAGCCACGCATGGAACGGCACTAAAGCAGCTTTTAGGCCAAAACCGGCAATAAATAAACACAGAGCAAAGCCAAGGCCGGCATTTAGGCCCGAGCTTTGAATCGCTTTTGAGATGTAGGCCATATTGAGTGAGCCGGTATTGCCGTAGACAAGAGCAACCCCAAAAAGGACAAATATGGAACCGATGCTGCCCAGCACCATATACTTAAATGATGCTTCGAGTTCTTCGTACTCACAACCGAAACCAACCAGCGCGTAAGATGCGATTGAAGCAATTTCCAGAAATACAAACAGGTTAAAGATATCTCCGGAGAGTACAACACCATTCATACCCGCGACCATAAGCATAAACAGGCTCAAGTATTTTGCTTTGGCGGTGTACTGTTCCATATATCTGGCGCTGAAAAGCATCGCAGCGGTGCTAACGACACCAATAGCCAAAAGCAGAAGCGAGCTTAAGCCGTCAAGGACAAGATTAATTCCGAGTGGGATGGACCACTTGCCTATCTCATAGACGCCGGATTGACCGACAGAAGCAACAGCCAGTACAAGTAGTGAAACGGTTGCCAGATTGGCTAAGACCGTTGCACCGGTCTTGCCTTTTCTGCTGAAAATTGGAAGCAAAAATGCCGTCACCAAAGGAACAGCCACAAAAACCGGCAGCGGTATGCTTGTCCCGAGCGTAGTCGAGGGGCTCATCCTCTCAACCTCCTTATCTCAGTTATGTCAAATGTGCCGTATTTTTCATAAGTTCTAATGCATATCGAAATCATAAGTGCCAATGAACCCAAACTAATAACAATCGCCGTGAGCACAAGGGCCTGGGGCAGAGGGTCAACCGAGCTACTTAAAAAGGCGGTGGTAATTTGGTTAGTCCCTGATTCAAGTTGGCCTCTGTCGATTATTGGTGCTATGCCGCCGATGCGGTAGCCGAGCATAATCAGAAAAAGGTTAACGGCATATTCCATAACCATTATGCCGATTACAATCTTAACCATGTTTTTTTTGACGACCGCACAATACAGCCCAATCACAAATAGTAAAAAACATAGCGCATAAAGCATCAGTTTCGCTCCTTTTCTTTGGCTGATATGCCAGGCTTAAAATCCTTACAGCAAACTGAAAGAGTCAAAATTACCAGAAATAGTGACGCACCAACTTTCAGGCCGATAGCAATATTTGACAAAGGTATAGTACCCGCA
>CAZTWR010000204.1:0-3684 GCA_964618055.1 uncultured Pirellulales bacterium
GAAGTGTGCAGCGGAGTTCTGCCAGTCTCCCGGAAGGGCTTACTTCTAACGGGGCCCGGCCGAGCAGAGATAAAAAAGCCGTCAGAGTTGTTCTCGACAGCCATTTGAGGATTCCTTTGAGTTGCAGGTTGCTGGCTACCGCAAAAAAGGTACCTGTGCTGATTGTAACAAGCGAGGAAGCGGTCCAGACAAACCCTAACAAGCAAGAGAAAATCGCCCAAAAAGGCGCTGAGTTGCTCACCGTGCCAGCTACACAAGGCCGAGCTGATTTGTGTTTTCTCCTGGGTGAATTGAGCAGGCGCGGTATCGCTCAATTGCTTGTCGAAGGCGGCCCAACGGTAATTACTGAATTTCTGAGACAGCGCCTCGCCGATGAAATCTGTGTTTATATCGCTCCGAGGATACTCGGCGGCTCCGGAGGGATTGGCATATCCAGGTCAGTGGCAGAGTTGGCTGAAGCTGTCGGCTTGCATTACGTTGATATTAAGCGTTTCGGTGGCGATGTTAGAATTACCGGCTTTTCAAAAAAAGCGATTGACGGAATTTCGGTTATCGAAGGCTAAATTATGAAAAAAATAGAAGTTCTGGGTTTGCAGACCATACCGGAAATCAAGCAGGGGGACAATCTGCCTGAAATTATCGTTAGATGCGTGGATGATGAGATTGGCGGTCTGGAAGAAAAGGATATTATTGTCTTGACCAGCAAGATTGTATCTAAGGCAGCCGGTCGGACGAGGAAACTGAATGAAGTCAAACCCGGTAAAAAAGCTCTGGCCATATCCAAACGAACCGGTAAAGACGCCAGATGGCTGCAGATGATTCTCGACGAAGGCCACGAGATTCTCGTAATTCTGCCAATAAAAGGCATTGTCGAAAGGCACATTATCAATGCGTCAGAAGATGCTGAAACCGGCAGAGACCTTTGTGAGCATGAGCAAGCCGTCTGCATAACAAGAGGCAAAAATGGTCTAATACACACCTGTGATGCGGGTATTGACGGTTCAAATCATCCGGCTGGCGTAGTGAGTCTTCTGCCGGAGAAGCCGGATGATGAGGCAAGGAAAATAAGAGAGCAGATTCAGAAACTCTCCGGCAAACAGGCGGCTGTAATCCTGGCAGATACGGAGATGATACCCTTTGGTACAATGGATTTCGCAGTGGGCTCATCTGGAATTGAGCCGATATCAAAGATGTTCGGCAAGCCGGATTTGTTCGGCAAGCCCAAGTTTGGCGGCATAGACCTGACCGCTTATGAACTGGCCTCCGCCTCAGCTCTTCTCTTCGGGCAAACCGGTGCCGGGATACCAGTTGTTGTAATAAGGGGCTGCGAGTACGAAATCAACGAGACTGAAAATATCTCAAATGCTCTCTGGCCGGATGCAAGCTACGCTGGCATTTACAAAGCTATAAAAGCAACACTGCGAGCAACTGCTTACGCCTATGGCCTAAAGCCCCGCCTCCTCCTGCAAATAGCCTCGTGGTTTGTATAGAGCAACGATTAGGGTTTTCTGTTTAACATTTTTTTGCTTCGCAGGATGTGGTGGTAGTGCTGTGCGAAGCGGTGGGCTTCATCCCGGACGTACTGCAGCAGTTTGCGAACAGGCGAATGGGCAGCCAGTTTCAATGGCCTGGGACTTGCCTGTAGGAAAATTTCCTCTTCTCTCTTGGCAATTGCGGCGATTTTTACAGCTGGAGCGTTCATTTCTCTAAAAGCGGCTTCGGCGGCTCTTAAGTGCCCCAGGCCGCCATCGATTAAGACAAGGTCGGGCCAAAGTTCTTCGCCCCGGAGGGCATATTTGTATCTGCGCCTGACCACTTCGGCAATCATCGCATAGTCATCGATACCTTTTACGGTTTTTATCCTGAATCTCCGATAACCGCTCTTAAACGGCCTTCCATCAATAAATTTGACCAGCGACCCTACTGCTTCGGCCCCGGCAATATTGGCAACGTCAATTCCCTCAATAATCCGGATTGGCTCAGGTGTTTGCAACAGATTCCGCAGTTTTTCGAGGGCTTCGGTTGGGTCAGCGGCGAAAACTTCCGGCTGGACATTCTCGTCAGGTGTGCCTCGGCGGTCCAGCCGTTTAATCAGCCGGATACGGTCTCGAAACATCGCAGCTTTCTCGTATTTCGTCGCAGCAGAGGCCTCTGCCATTTGTTCTTTCAGCTCTCGCAGGACCGTTGAACGCTTCGAACGCAGGAATTTTACAAGGTCTGTAATAATTTTTTTATATTCGCTCTTGTTGATTTTGGCTGCACAGGGAGCGGTGCATTGCTTTATGCTGTATAAAAGGCAAGGGCGGAAGAATTTGCGTTTTTTGTCTGACTCGCTGATGTTCAACTTACAGGTCCGAAACTTGAATATCTTTTGCAGCTCTATGGAAACGGCCCGCAGGTCTTTTGCGCCGGCGAAAGGCCCAAACAGTCTGCTGCCGCGTGGTCGGGGTTTTCGGGTGATATAGATGCCTGGGAATTCTTCACCTGTGGTAATTTCCAGGTATGGAAAGGTTTTGTCATCGACGAGGTCTGTATTGTAGGGTGGATGGATGTCCTTAATTAGGCGGGCTTCCTGTAGCATTGCGCTAACTTCCGTCTCGGTTTCCAGAAAGTCAACGGTTTTAACTTTGCTCAGCATTTCAGCGATTTTCGGCCCTCGTGAAACAACCAGGTCACCGGCCTGTTGAAAGTAGCTGGCCAGCCGCGAGCGCAGATTTTTGGCCTTGCCAATATAAAGAACTTTATCCTTCGGGCCCTTCATAAAATAAAGGCCAGGTCCAGTTGGAAAGCTCCTTATCTTTTCACGGATTGCTTTGAATTTGTCGTTTGTTTGTGCTGACATATCGTTATCTTAACATCATTGTGAAAATATCTGAAACAAGTTGCCCTTTTTAAAAAATTTTTATCTTCATAGCTTTAGTAACTATAAGGACTAACAGCAAGGTCAATAAATTTATACAAAAATTTTTGAATTTGGTCTTTACACCTAATCAAATTGCCATTAATTTGCCGATACAGGTTTTACGGGTTTTATAACTATATCTGGCTTAATTCCCGTTCATTTTACTATATGTTGTGGTCCCATTTTTCGCACGGAGGCGTGTAAATGTCGTATAAATTCAACCCTGAAAATCCTTTTGGAGATAAGCAAGCCCGATCAGGAACTGCCGCAGGCGCCCCCGAATCAGTTGGCTTGAGAATGGAGCATTTCTTTTCGACCCCAGGGACTCATCCATTTGAGCAGCTTGAATGGGAAAGGCGTTCGGCTAAGATCACCAGTGATAGCGGACAAGTAATCTTCGAGCAGGATAATATCGAGGTTCCAACCTCCTGGAGCCAATTGGCAGCAAAGGTTGTGGCCAGCAAATACTTTTATGGTGATGTCGAGTCTGGCCAGCGGGAGCATTCAGTAAAGCAGCTTATCCATCGTGTTTGTAAAACGATTGCTGACCGTGGCAGAAAAGACGGTTACTTCGCCACTGACGAAGATGCCGAGATTTTCTACAATGAGCTAACCTGGCTGTGCGTGAACCAATACGGGGCATTTAATTCACCTGTATGGTTTAATGTAGGTCTTTTTGACGTCTATGGCGTTGCCGGTGGCAGTCATAATTTCCATTGGGACCCGGAGCACAAGGAGGCTGTTGCCTGCGAAAATAGCTACGAATATCCACAGGCCTCAGC
>CAZTWR010000205.1:0-3671 GCA_964618055.1 uncultured Pirellulales bacterium
AGCCGTTGCTGCCGTATGAAGCCTGCACACTCGGCAGTATTAACCTTGTGAAGTTCGTGACAACAGACCAGCCAAAAGCAGATATGAATTGGCCAGCACTGGCCGAAACCGTTAAATTGGCGGTGCGATTTCTGGACAATATTATCGATATCTGCGATTATCCCGTCAGAGATACCATCCGCCTGGCCCAGGCTAACCGCAAAATAGGTCTGGGTGTTATGGGTTTTGCTGATTGCTTGTTTCTGCTTGGTATACCTTACGACTCACAGCAGGGTATCAAATTCGGAGAAACGGTTATGAAATTCATTAACGAAAATGCACGCCAGGCCAGTAACACTCTTGCCAATTTGCGCGGGCCATTTCCAAACTGGAATGACAGCATCTGGCGGACCAAAAAGAACAGGAAGGTTCGCAATGCTTCTATCACCTGCATAGCCCCAACCGGTACCATAAGCATCATTGCAGATTGTTCTTGTGGAATTGAGCCAGCCTACTCGCTGGTGTTTATCCGCCAGATATTGAACGGCTCAAAAATGCTGCAAATAAACCCGATTTTCAGACAAATAGCCAAAAAAGGCGGTTTCTACAGCAAAAAGTTGGAAAAACAGATTGCCAAAACTGGCAGCATTCAAAAAATCCCGCAAATCCCAGCCAAAATACGCAAAGTCTTCAAATGCGCCTACGATATTAAGCCCCAATGGCATATTCGGATGCAGGCTGCTTTTCAGCAGCACTGCGACGCAGCAGTCAGCAAGACTATAAATTTCAGTGAAAAGACCACCGTTGCAGCGGTCGATAAGGCCTACAAATTGGCCTATCGTCTTGGCTGTAAAGGAATTACGATTTATCGCCGCCGCAGCAGGGAGCGTGAGCCAATGAGTCTTTATTAGCTGAGGAGTTCCCCAAAAGCCACAGTAAGGTCTCCAAACTCATTTATCCGCCCTTGGCGGACAAGCAAATCTGCAAGCTGGGGAAAAATAAGAACCTTTATGCACTGATAGCGTAAAGCTTTATAGGAACAGGCAAAATTGCGATTTTTTCAATTAAAGTGGCAATTGTGCTGTTGCCGATAACAGAAAAACAGACAAAAGAATTTTTCTCCCCTCCGGAAAACATCGGGTGGCTGAATGTTGCTCGATGTTTTCTTTTTTTCAACTATGCACTTATAACCTGTGCTCTTTTGCTCTTATGCACTTGTGCACTTTCTATGCGTTTTTTCCGCAGCATTTCTTGTATTTTTTGCCGCTTCCGCAGGGGCAGGGGTCGTTTCGGCCGACTTTGGGTTGCTCCAGCTTTATTTGTTTTACTTTTTGCTCGCCTTGGGGGGCTTGGGCGGCGGCACGCTGTCGTTCGGCCATTGCAAACTGGCCTACCTCATCGTGGACTGTTTGACTTACATTCCAAACACTTCTGGCTCTGGCACCGGCTTCCAAACGCACCTTGAATATAATATCCGTAACCCGCTCCTCGATAGCATCGAGCATCTCGTTAAACATTCGGAAACCTTCGCGTTTGTATTCAATCTTGGGGTCTTTTTCAGCGAAAGCGCGAAAATGAATATTGCTTTTCAAATGGTCCATCGAATACAAATGGTCCTTCCAGGTGCTGTCGTAAATTTGGAGCAAGACATATTTTTCAAGCTCGCTAAGTTCAGCACGCAAAAACTCCCTCGCCACTTCAGATAGTCGCTCTTTGCGCTCCGCTTCGCCAGCAAGGTCGTCTTCACTCAAAGAAGCTTCGAACCTTTCATTGGCCCAGTTCACCAATTCGGTGATGTTTAACTGAGCAATTTTGCTATCGAGCTCCCTGTCCAATTGACCATTGTTAAAGTTTTCACTTAATTCGAGCAGTTGCTTATGTAAGACCTTAGGCTTGGTATTTTGTATCCGCTCGATTGATAAACCAGCGTTATATTTTCTGTTCGCCCAATCAGCCAGTGACTCAAACGCATATACGTTGGCCCCTTCCGGCCCGTAAACCATACTCATCGCGAATTCAACAGGATATTCAATCTCCCGTTGTCTGTATTTGGCTGCGACCTTTTCACCAAGTTGCCGACGGATTTGGGAAGCATTGAGGCTTGATAGCTCGACAGGGTCCAATTTTATATCTAATTTAGCTCGTGCCCACTCGGCTAATTTGCGGACAGCAAAATCTTCTTTCAAAAATCCAACTAATTGTGAACAATCTTTCTTGTCAATTTGCTCAGCAGCAGCACAAATCAATTGCTCTTCAATCTCCTCCGGCTCCTGATGTTTGACCTTGGCAGGGCTTAAACTAACTTTGAATGCACTCATCGCCCACTTGCACAAACCTGCGATATCCCAGCTTTGCCGGTCTGAGTAGTCTTCCAGATACTCCCCCATAGAAAGCGATATTTCGTTAGAGGTATTGTCTTTTGCCTGGTCCTTAATTAACTTTTCAATCTCTTCTGCTTTAGCGCCGGCAATATCAGACGGCTTCAAATCAACGCCAAAGTTAGTTCTGGCCCATTCGACGATACACTTGGGAGGATAACCGACATCAAGGATAGCGTCGCAATTATTTGCGATAGCGCGCTCTATCATCTCTTCGATAATATTTTTGAGACCTTTGCCTGCTAAGATTTTGCGCCTGCGAGAATAGAAGATTTTTCGCTGGTAGTCCATTACCTCATCGTATTCAAGCAGACTCTTACGTATCTCGAAGTTCCGCTCCTCGACCTTCTTCTGCGCCCTTTCAATTCCCTTGCTTATCCGCTTGTGTACGATTGGCTGTCCTTTCTCCCACCCAATCCAGGAAAGTGCCTTGACCGTCCAATCCGGCGCAAAAACCCGCATCAGCTCATCATCAAAGCTAAGGAAAAACTGGCTCGAGCCCGCGTCTCCCTGCCTGCCACATCGACCTCGGAGCTGGTTATCGATTCTTCTGGCCTCGTGGCGTTCGGTCCCAAGGACGTGCAAACCACCAAGTTCAGCCACGCCAGGCCCTAAAACAATATCCGTCCCTCGCCCTGCCATATTCGTTGCAATTGTTACATTGCCTCGCATCTGGCCGTCCCGGCCGCTATGCTGCTGACCGGCCTTGACGACAATCGCAGCTTCCCGCTCGTGATGCTTGGCATTTAAAACCTCGTGCTCATATTCTTTTCCGTATCGCTCCTTAAGGGCCTCAGACAGTGCCTCATTCTTTTCAATGCTTACCGTACCCACAAGCACCGGCCGGCCGGAGGTGCTAATATTATTTATCTCTTCAACTATCGCACTAAACTTTTCGCGCATTGTTTTATAGATTACATCATCCTGGTCTTCTCTGATGCAGGGTTCGTTAGTTGGTATTACAACAACCTCAAGGTTGTAGATATTCATAAATTCTTCCGCTTCGGTAGCAGCCGTACCGGTCATCCCTGCTATTTGGTCATAGAGTTTGAAAAAATTCTGCAGTGTGACAGTAGCAAGTGTTTGAGTCTCTTCTTTTACGGTGACGTTTTCTTTCGCTTCCACTGCCTGATGCAGCCCGTCGGACCACTGTCGGCCATGCATCAATCGGCCCGTAAATTCATCGACAATAATGACTTTGCCGTCCATAACGACGTAATCTTTTTCCTTTTCGAAGGTCGCGTGCGCCCGCAGGCTCTGTTCCAGAAGATGTGGCCAATCCATATTTGAGCCGGTGAAAAATGAGCCTACACC
>CAZTWR010000206.1:0-3665 GCA_964618055.1 uncultured Pirellulales bacterium
TCTCCGTAACAACTTTCATAACCTATACACTCAAAAAGCCAAAATTGCAAGAATATAAAGCTCAAAGTAATTAGGTACTGGAAAAACGGAGAACTATGAAATATAATCCGAGATTTGATGGCCAGAAAGAAAAGCCACTTTTATAATCGAGTAAGAACACATGGACCTATCCATCGTTATACCAGCATTTAAGGAGAGCAAGAAGATTGGTCGGGACGTTGAAGCGGCATCAACGTTTTTAGAGAGCAATCATTTGGTCGGAGAGATTATTATCGTTGACGACGGCAGCAGGGACGGGACGACGGAAGCTGCAGAAAACGTTGAAGTTCCCTCGGGAGTAGCGCTTAAAGTTGTCCGTTTACATCATCATATGGGCAAAGGGTATGTCATTCGGACCGGTATGAAACAAACAAGCGGTGAGTATGTGATGTTTGCCGATAGCGGCTGTTGTGTGCCTTATGGGAACGTCTTGGATGGATTAAAATTGTTGAAAAGTGGGGTGTGTGATATAGCACACGGCTCGAGAAAAATGCCGGGATGTAACATTCGAAGGACCCAGAGCTGGTATCGGTGGGTTTGTGCCAGGATTTTCCACTGGTTTGTAATTTACGCTATGAAAATGCCTGCTGAATTCACCGATACACAATGTGGGTTCAAAATATACAGGGGCGACGTCGGGCGGAGATTATATAGAGAGAGTATGACTGATGGCTTCATGTTTGATGTGGAAATCATAATGCGGGCTCTAAAACAGGGTTGCCGCATAAAAGAGTTTCCCATCGAGTGGACCTGCGACCCTGACAGCAGACTATCACCGATGCGAAGTCTGTGGCGTATCTTTTCTGAGTTGATAACTATTAAACGTGTTCTGTCTAAAGAATAAAAGCCTACTTTTGACTGCTTTCGAATAGGCTGACATATTTATTTTTGAGTAGAACGTTCTGTTCCCAGAAGCCGTAATGCAAAATCTTATCTTTTTGTACTTCACCAGCTCGGTCCTCAGTAGTTACGACCATAGCCAGGGTATCCGGATGGCTCAAGCAGTATTGCTTGATTTGGTCAGGGGACATAACCATAAAAGCGGTTGAAAGGGCATCGGAGGTTGCAGCGGTGGGTGCAGAGGCCCAGGCGGCTCTTTTGCCCTCAGCAGGTTGGGCTGTACGGGGGTCTATGATATGGCGGCCTTTCTGCAAACCTGAGCCGCTGATAGCCCGGTCCCGCAGATAAAGGTGAGCTAAGGTCTGTTTGCCCCCGCTGCTTCGTGTTTGCGAAGCAAACCGACGGGGGGGGTTGCTTAAGGTGAGGTGCCAGCCTTTTGTGTTGTTCGGCTTGCCGAGGGCCAACATTGAACTGCAGCCACCATGAATCAAAGCGGTGTCAATACTCCAGTCGCCCAGCAGCTTGTCCATCTGGTCAATTGCGTAGCCCTTTCCGATGCCGCCGAGATCAACTTGGACGGGGCTGGTCAGCAGTTGCACTGTATGCTCGGTTTCGTCCAGTTTCATAAGATACAAGCCGGTGCGTTGACGAGCCTGCTTTAGCTGCTCCTTGGAAGGGGTTTTATCCTCGCTGAGCCAGCAGTCCATCAGAGAGCCGATGGTTATGTCAAAAGCTCCGTTAGTCTGGGCGTACAAAGAAGCACAAAGCTGGAGACACTCAAAAGCGGCCAGCCCAATCTGCAAAGGCTGATCGGCAGTGAGGTTGTTGATGCGAGAGATGTCGCTGTTTTCGACGAATCGACTAAGCTGCTGCTCAAGTCTGTCAAGCTCATCGAAGGCAGCCCAGGCCGCCTGCTGTGCGTAACAGGCATCTTTGTGGATGATAATAACCTCAAAAACAGTTGCCATGGCATTGTGGGAAAAGCGGTGTGCTCCGGAAATTGAATCCAGCGTACTGCCGACAATATTGATATCAGGTTGCAATTGAGTCATTTTTCATCTGCTTGTCTTTGATGGTATCGACTGTTGGTAACTGTCCCACAGATCCTTCCTGACATAACCGCGTAACTCTACCTGAGGGCGTAATTCCATATATGTATCAAACAAAGGAACATATAGGTTCTTCTCACCTGGTGGCGGCAGTTCATATAACTTCTTCAAGAGTGCTGGCTCTACGCTCGGAGAGGCGATGATAACCGGGGCAGCCGGTATGTTCTCATCAACATCGTTCCACCAGCCAGTATTAGGGAAAGAACGAAGGTACCAGGGAAGAGGCCAATAATCACTGGCGGGACAAATTACCTGGATGTAGATATTGTGACCATCGGGATGGGCCTGGGCAACCTCTTCAATACGCTGAGTTATGTCAAAAACATCCGTAGTCGGATGAGCGTAAACGTACGGATTGGATGGGTCGGCATAATATTTGTAACTGCCGAGATACGCCTGGCCGGCGGGCAGTAGTAAGCCGAAAAACACCAAAAGAAATCCGACGGCTAGTTTCTCCCACCAATATAGTGATATCTTTATCAAAGCTGCGACTCCAACAGCAGCCAGTAAAATCATACCGTGCAGGAATCCCAGAAGAGACCAAGGGGTTTTATAAGGAATCGCGGAATATACAACGGTCACTATCAGGGTGTAGAAGGCGAGGAATCTCAGCAGAGTGAAATTAACAGCTGAAATACCTTTTTTGGTTATTGCGATTATAAAACCGACTGCCGCCATAACAACAATAAGGTCTTCGTTCCAAGTCAGGTCTTCGAAACCTTCCATCCAGGTAAGTATATCGAGGTAGTAGTACCAGGGGTGGACGTGCAAACTATTTTGACCAGCCCGATTGAAATAGGTTGTGTAAGCTCGAACCGAATCCAGAATTCCATTCGGATTGGTAAAGAACGACGAATAAAACAAAACTGAAACCATCACAGCAGCTACAATTGTTACAATAACATGCGAAGGTTTTATTGCTTTAATGGTATTTGAAATACTCTCCTGCCGGCGCTGCAGCAAGAGCGTAAGCAAAAGAGCCAACAGCATCGAGGCAAAAGCAATAATAGAGGTTTCCTTAGTCGCATAGCACAGGCCCAGGAATACGCCGATTAATAAAGCCCATTTGTTTTTTTTGCTCTGAGCATATCGCCAGCCACAGGTAATTACACCAAAGGTAAAACAGACGAGGAGTATTTCCTGAATATAGTAGCGACTGTAGAAAACAAACGCTGGCGAAATGGCAGTCATTACGGCGGCTATAATCGTTGCTGACCGGCCGAGACCACCGAGCAGCATCAAAGGCATCAATACCAACAGCAGGCCGAAAAAAACGGGCACAATACGGAGAGCGAATTCGCTGAGGTCTTTGAATTTATGAATACCGCTAAGCCAGGCTGGGATTAAAGTAAAATAGTTAAGCGTTGGGCCGTGATATTCGTGGGGATTATATCGGTAAAAATTCTTTTCCAGCAACTCACCGAACTTGACGGCGTGAACGGCCTCATCACCGTGCATTGGGCGCTGCTGCAGCCACGGCAGTCGCAGCACAACAGCAATGACTGTCACAGCCAAAATAAGGATACAGCATATTGTTGGCCATTTTGTAGACAAAGCGGAACCTGACGGTTTCATTTTGCGGGTTTGCCGAAAACTTCCACTTCTATATAGTGATTTAATTCGTTGCTGCTATTGCCATTGCTGTATAAGCGGACATAGCGGGCTCGAATACCCTTG
>CAZTWR010000207.1:0-3661 GCA_964618055.1 uncultured Pirellulales bacterium
CGTATACCTGGAAAATCTGGAATTGTGGAAGGATACGATGAACCACAACGAGTACGGGTGGGAATAAAGGAATTCCATTTTGCGAAAGAATCGCAAAAGGGGAACCCAAAAGCAAGATTGACAACGGGATACCGCAGTATCTCATCAGAGAAACACACAACCAATAAATATGGCAAGGCAGCAAATCAGAGTCTCCGGACGAATGTTATTCACGTGGTTTATGTTAGCGGGGTTTATCCTTCTCTTTGCACCGCAGAATCTGACAAATAAATTTCAGCTCGCCTTTGCTCACATTTTCCGCTGGCCTTTAAGTATCGGCAGAAATATTTCCCTTTCGGCCCGTGTGCAGCCGCAGCTTACAGACATTGTCAGCCGTAGAAAATACAACCAACTCCAAAATTACCTTGCAAACCTCACAGAAGAGCTGAATCAAGAACGGCAAAAGGTCGAAAAGCTATCGAAACTGCGCAATAGACGTTCATTAGAAGGCGCGGGGTTAATGTTTGCCGATGTAATTACAGCCTCTCCCGACGGGCTTATTATCAACCGCGGCCAAAACGATGGTCTGCAAAAAGGTCAGTTCATCTTAGGCGACAACAGTATAATTGGCACTATATCCGATGTTTCGCCACGTACCGCCAAGGTTGAGTTGATTACAGAGACCACGTCCAATATAGCAGTAAAGATAGGAGAATTAAAAACAGTAATCCAAGGCGATGGTAAAAATTCAGCCAAGGTCCAACTGCTCTCTATAAAGCATAAAGTCAAAATTGGAGATAACGTTTATGCCTGTAAAAAGCCAGGATTCCTGGATGCCCCGATGATTATAGGAACAGTAGCCCAATGTAAGAGAGACGATGAAAATCCCCTGCTGTGGGATATAACGGTCAAACTCACCTGTGATATACAAAAACTAAACGACGTGGCAGTGATTATAATGAATCCGCAAGAGTAACCCCGCACCTATCGGGCAGAAAAACCTCCGCCCAATAGGTGCGGGATGGGGCTTACTGAGGATATAAAATGCGTTGGTTTCGGTTTGCAGTTTTTATCTCTTTAGTTACGGTGCTGCAAGCCAGTCTGGTCGATATAATTGCTGTTACACGTTTGAATATCAAACCCGATTTGCTGTTAATTCTTTTGGTCTTCTTCTCTATTCACTGTAACACCTCGGAGGCAATCATAACCTCCTTCACAATAGGTTTTGCTGCTGATATTATTGGTTCCGCAATGGGGGTGCGAATGATTGGCTTTGGTCTTTTCGGCACGCTGCTGGCATACCTACACGGTGTTATCACTATTAAAAAAATGCCTTATCAGTCGCTTGCGATATTTATCACTGGTTTTTTGACGGGGGTTCTGGTTCATTTTTTAACGCTTCTTAAGGGCCAGCCGAGCGAGCCTAATGTATATGCAGTTCTTTTCTGGACATCGCTCTACTCAAGCCTTGTGGGGCCATTTTTGTTCTTGCCAACAGCGTGGTGGATGCGTATAAAAACACATCGCTTTGGCCGGCATTAAAATTCGTATCTGGTGAATCGTGAAGCACATCTCGAGAGCGATAAGATACGAAAAACGAGATACAAAATACGATGTACAATAAGCAAGCTAAAATCTTTGTAATCCTAATCGCATTTTTTTTGCTTGCCTGCCTGCTCCGCCTAATACAAATGCAACTGCTATCTGATTCGTTCTATCGGGACAGAATCACACAATTAAAGCTTCAAAAAAGCCGCACCCGGCAACTTAAGACCGTCAGAGGCAAAATACTCGATAGAAACGACAAAGTATTAGCCGTCGACGAGCCACAATTTCAACTACATATAGATTACGGTCTTACTTCTTTTATGGATGACCATGTCAGGGAAGGTAAACTATTAAGGGCTGCTGACAAAGACGATACAGGCGCCTCAGCAGCCGAAGCACAGAAGCAACTGGACGCCGGTCTGGCAGATTTGAACCAGATAATCAGCAAATGTGCTCGATTCAGAGGAGTCGAACCTTCAGAGATAAAAGCTGAAATACAAAAAATAAATGATTTTATCTGGAACCGGCGTACATTTCAGGCCTGGCGACAAAAATTCCCCGACTCGGAAGTCTTTGAAAACTATGAAAACATAATCAGCATTCCAGATTATGTTGCGATAGCTGATTTTGAAAAAAAGGAACCAAATCCGGTCGAACGGCTTCGACTTATAAACAAAGTTGATATCACTGAAATGTACAAGACCTGGCCAGTGCTGGAGTTAGAAACTGACGACGATATCTTTACCGCTCAATTGGAGTTTTCAGATATTGATGGCGTTCAAATTCTGGCAAAAGCGCAGAGATATTACCCCTTCGACTCGGTTGCCGCCCAAACAATAGGATGGGTCGGCCCGGCGACACAACAAGCAGATAGACAGCTCTTCGCAGACGATAAACTATCAAGATACTTGGATGACGAAGTTTGTGGACGAGAAGACGGCGTTGAGTATGTTTGTGAAGCTATTCTTCGTGGCAAACGTGGTAAGGTTGTTTACGACATAGACCGCGAGCTGATAGGTGAAACCAAGGCCCGGTTCGGCAAGGATGTTTCCCTAACACTGGACATCGAGCTTCAGCAAAGGATAGAGAACTATCTAACTAACTACAAGCATGACCCAAATTGTGGCCCCGGGATAGCAGCAGTTGTAATTGAGGTTGCGAGCGGAGATATTCTTGCACTTGTTTCACTGCCTGTTTTCGACCTGAACCGTATCAGGAGAGACTACGCCGATGTCGTCAATGACCCTAACGAGCCGTTGCGAAACCGAGCAATAAACAAGCAGTACCCCCCCGGCTCGGTTGTAAAACCGCTGATTCTCATTGCCGGTCTCGAATCCAGCAAAATCACTGCAGATGAGATTATCCCCTGCCTTGCTCAGGAAGCACCGAGAGGTTGGCCGAGCTGCTGGTTATACAATAAATACCCCTGGAGATGCCATGACGACGAGTGGCCGAACTATGCACGCAACGCCATTAAAGGCAGTTGTAATATTTATTTCTCCCGCCTTGCAGATAGAATCGAGCCTTTGATTCTCCAGCAATGGCTGTTCAACTTCGGCTACGGCCACGTTTCGCCGCTCGTCTCTCCTGACCCGTCACTTGAGGCACAGGACAAGGGGTACGGGGCACGAGAACTAAGACATGCACCCGGACAAATATCAACCATCCCACCAAAGACAAGAATCTCACCTTTTGAGCAATTACCGCCTCTTAAAAGAACTGAAAGAAGATATTTTGGCATAGGGCAGGGAAACCTGCGGGTTACACCGTTGCAAGCAGCAAATGCGATGGCAGCTATCGCCCGTGGTGGATTGTACAAAGCCCCCCGCCTATTTATGGGTAACACCGACGATTCAAAATTTGCTTCAACCTCACTTAACATCTCGCCGGAGACTCTGGATATTGTTCGAGATGGTATGAGCGCCGTTGTCAACGAACCCGGCGGAACAGCCTATAAAGAATTTGCCCCTGCTGGTCTGGCCGAGCAGGGCATAAACGTTTTCGGCAAGACCGGCTCAACAGAAGAGCCGGACAATGCCTGGTTTGCGGGCTTCGCTGAAGACAACACCGGTCGGAGCATTGCAATTGCCGTCGTGGTTGAAGGCGGCCAACACGGCTCAAGCGATGCTGCACC
>CAZTWR010000208.1:0-3657 GCA_964618055.1 uncultured Pirellulales bacterium
TGTCCCGAGCGAAGTCGAGGGATCTATCAAAACAACTATCCGCCTCCGGCGGATTTATCAACCCGTGGTATTTGGTGTGTGTATTTGATGCCTTTCGGGACTACGGCAGGGCCTCTCGTCTCGGCGAAGCCCCGGGCCGTAGCCGGGTCGCCCTGACGAGCTGAATTCTACGCCTGCCCTTGGTCGCTGTTTTCCCCAAGTATTTTTCTCAGGTACTCATTTTCCCGGCGAGTGGCTTCCAGGTCGAAGAGCTGATATTTAATGCATATCCGCAAATAGTCCAGCGATTCCTGCAGATTATTAACGCTTTTCTCAAGCTTCTTCCGGCTTTCGCTGGCCTGTTGGGCCAGCATAGCCAACTTTTTATATTGTGGGTCGACCGCTCCCCCGAATTCTTTGACCAGTTCCTTAAGCTTGTCTTCCAGTTGTGCTTCGTCCATTACATTGTCCTCCTCGTAAAAGCACTTTCTTTTGCCTGCACCTGTGGGTTGCCTGCACAGGTGAATCACCATCTTACAGAGTCTCCGAAGCCGTTTGTTTATAAATACTTAGTGCAAAATTCATACCAGGATGCACCCAAACGAGCCTGCCGTAAAATTTCACTGGTCAACCCTATAAAAAGTATCTAAAAGTAACTTAAAGTATCGCCTTTAAGCATTATCCCGATGCGTTGGGACACAACCCTTATACGGATTAAAGCCCTGTGTGGCGAAAAATCGACATTGCGGCTCTGCCTACATTTTCTCACCGGGTGTAACGATTTTAACAAAAGATAGTTACGCCGGCGTTGATTATTGTAAACATCACTGTTGATTTACAGCGACAATAATGTCTAATCAGCCGCACAAACAGCCTTTTTAGTGCACAATTGTCTCGAGTTGGTTAAAGCAGCTGGGTTGGCTGAATTTTCGATTGTTCTTTCGGATTCATCATCCGGCCGATAAACAATATGCTGCCCGAATCGTTATCACGAATCAAGAACAGAAATGGATGGTCCGCACGAAAAACCGGTATCTCTTTTGGTCCGACTGCTGTTACCCCCACTACCACCCCCGTTGCCGCCGCCGCCTCTGTACCCTCCTCATTGACATCAACAAAGGCCTTATGAATAACCGCTGAAATGAAAAGGTCCCTCTTACCGTTCATTCCTGAAAAATCCGCCGCCGCTGGCACAAAAGCGTCCGTCATTCCCATCTGTCTGAGCACATCAGCCAAACCAAACTGGTTGGTCATCTTGAACTTCGGAATAGAAACGATAACTTTGCATTTACGAAGTCCCGCCAGCCACTGCGAAAGGTTCTCAGTCGTAAGTGATTTCTCAAACCCAATCAGCCCGTCGGTTTCCTTTGGAAGCAGGATAATCATTGACAACTCATTATCCACATAGGGCAATTCAAGCCCCTGGAAATCTTCAGTTTCTATATAGCCGAACTCTGCTGTCTGATTCATCATAAGGCTGTCAACTTTCTCACCGCTTAACAAAGTGAATGCGGCCTCTTTTGTATCCTCTTCCTTGAATTGCCTTGCCCAGTTACCCTTAAAGTAAATGGCGTTCGTCAAAACCAAGCGAGTCAATGGCGTCAGCACGCCCTTGCCGATTAGATTTTTAATCTTGTCCCTGGTTTCTTTTTCCACCCAGGTGTTTATGATCCTGCGGGCAGATTCAGCAGCAGTTACAAAGTCAACCTCGTTGAAGCCGCCGCCATAGTTGCTCCTGACAAGCTCCAGAAACTCTTCAAGAAGCACGTAACCTTTCTGGCCCCACAGAGCGTTAGCTACACTAAGTTCGTAGCTGCCTTTTTCGCCTCTCGCATTCAAATCCTTTATAATTGCACCAAACTCCGAATGAAATCGCTCCTGGTCACGCACCGACTTCTCCACGGGAAACGCAGGAAAATGCAACACCTTAGCCATCTGTGCCTCTGTTTCGCCTCGCGCGCCGGCGTAGGTCATAGCCAGAGCTGCCGAAATACTATACGGCGAGAAGAACAGGTTCCCTTCCTCCTCCCGAAGTTTCGCATACAACTCCAGAGCAAACCTGTTATTTCCTTCCACAACAACCTCTTCTGTTGTTTCTCTCGCCGCTGGTGTGTCTGCACCGAAGCAACCAGCCACAGTTGCCATCATAACCAACAGGATAAACACACACTTCATCACTTTCATATCAATTACCTCTTATTGCACCCCCACACGTTCAGATACCTATGTCCTCTCTTTGACCAGACCATATTTGGGGCTCATCGTTTTTTTCAATTATTGACACAATCAGGTCTTTAACATTATAATATCTGGAGATTGGTTGCGTAAAGTTCTTTTTGAAAAGGGCTGGTCATGGACTTAGGAAAAGATAGACCCTTATGGCGGTTTAAGTGGCACTTTGTCATTATCTACATCGCATTAATAGCTGTGGTCTTGCTCACGGTCCTTACCGACATCTTCCAGACATCCGAAGAAGGCCAGATGCCGCAGCTCGTATGGCTCCTCGCTACTTTGGTGCTTTTGGTTACAGTTACATTGATACTCTCAAAAACATTTAAAATTCTTAGCTCAATTGCGGAAAATGGTGCAAAGCTCGAAAAAATAACTGAAACACTGGAAAAGAACCGCTCTGTTTTGACTCAAATCAATCAAAACACTCGCCTCAGCGAAACAGCAAAGGCAATTGCATTCCGCGATGCAGACATACAGTCTCTACGAGAGGCCGTTTTTGATAAGCTCCAGCAGCAGGATTTCGATACCACCTTTGAAATAATTGATGAGATTGCCCGTCGTGAAGAATATAAGAGCTTGGCTGAGCAGTTACGCACCCAGGCAAACAAATACCACGATGCAACCGACGCCGAAAGGGAAAATCAGGTCATAGCGCACATCGAAAAGTTGTTCGAAAGCTCTCAGTGGGCCAAAGCAAGTACCCAGATTGAAAGATTAATCAGGGCCTTCCCCAAATCCGAAAAAGCAAAAGCAATGCGACAAAAACTGCTCGATAAAAAGGAAGATCGAAAAAAAATATTGCTAAACGCCTGGGATGATGCCGTAAAACGTCAGGCCACCGACCGAAGTCTGGAGATCCTGAGAGAGCTGGACCTCTACCTGACTCCCAACGAAGGATTAGCCCTGCAGGAAGCTGCAAGGGACGTTTTCAGAAACAAGCTGCACAACCTTGGCGTCCAATTCTCCATCGCTGTATCCGGAAAACAATGGAAAAAAGCAATTGAGACCGGAGAGCAGATTATCCGAGACTTCCCAAACAGCAGAATGGCTGAGGAAATTCACGAAAAGTGGGATATTTTGAAGCAGAAAGTCAAGCAGCAGAGCAGCTAAAGAACTCTCGAACACAATACCAGCTTCTGACACTTAATACCGAAGAACTCAACGATCAAAAAAAATAGTGATGAATATACATCATTCGCGCATGCTGGTAACTGCTCGTCCTCGCCCCTCTCTTACTGAAAGTCGAACAGAGACTGCGTCTTAATCATCGTTACCTGGTCTGGATAAGCTGTGAACGTGTGGATGTGCAATTCCGTTTGTCTTGCCTCAAAGTCAACATAGCAGAACGGCTGCAAACCTCCAATCTCCAACCCCGGAAATTTGACAAACACTCCCCGATTTCGAGCAAACCGCTCAAGGTCGATATGACTCTGCCGATACAAATTG
>CAZTWR010000209.1:0-3644 GCA_964618055.1 uncultured Pirellulales bacterium
CGCTGACCTGCTGGTGACAGGAGCGGTCGGACTGGCAGAGCGACTTGGTGTCAGCCCGCTTATCATCGGGCTGACTGTGGTAGCTATGGGAACATCCGCGCCTGAGGTAGCCGCCAGCATCGCAGCTGCTGTCCGAGGTGCAGGAGACGTGGCTATTGGTAATGTCTACGGTTCCAACATTGCCAACTTAGCTCTCGTTGGTGGTCTATGTGCTCTTATTCGGCCTATCAGGGTCCAGCGGCGAACATTGCGACGTGAAATACCCGTGATGATACTGATGGCATTACTACTGTGGCCTGTTCTGCACAATTTATCTTTGTCCCGCCCGGAGGGCCTAGCCCTGCTCGGTGTTTTTGCTGCTTTGATACTGCTGATAGTGTATACGACACGAAAAGAGGTTGCAGGCGTGAAGCGTGAAGCGTATGCCGTGAGGCAAGATACGAGATACGAGATGCGAGATACGAAGAAGAACGTGTTGTTTGTCGTTATCGGATTAGCGGGGCTGGCCATAGGAGCGGATATGGCGGTGCGTGGCGCAGTGTTTGTGGGTGAGCGAATCGGCCTGAGCCAGGCCGTTATCGGCCTGACTATTATCGCAATTGGGACTTCTTTGCCGGAGCTTGCAACCTCCCTGGTGGCTGTTGTTAAGGGTCAGCACGATATCTCAATTGGTAATCTGGTGGGTTCAAACGTTTTTAATACTCTGCTTGTTGTCGGTGTAGCGGGGACGATTCGGCCATTTGCAATAGGACAGCGGCTGGCAGGAGTGGATTACTGGGTTATGATTGTCGTTAGTGCGGCCTTTGCCTCTGTGGCCATAATTGGTCGGCGAGTCATTGGTCGAGCCGGTGGCGTGTTTCTGCTTTGTGCATATATTGGATATATGGTTTATCTGCTGGGTTACACTGCTGGGATGTAATCAATCAGCGTCGTCTGCCTGATTTTCAGCCATAGAGAACGCGGAGAAAAGTCAAAAATTAAAAAGCAAATAGCAAAATTACAAATCAAAATTCAAAAATTATAAGACACGGATTTAACGAATAGATAATCAATCAGAAGGGCCACAGAGAAGGAAAATAACCAATTGGCAGGCCTGCGGATTTGAGTGATTTGCCAAAACTATCAATTGAATTAAGACAGGCAATCGTTAAAATGGTGCGGTGATATTACAACTTCTCAAAAAGGGAAATTTGGATTATGAACAAGAAACAAAAGACAGTTATGTGGATAGGCATAGCCGTCTTTCTTTGGATTGGCTTTAATCCACGATGGACAACAACTTACACTTACCGAATTCGCCAGAAAACTCCAATGGAACTCCATCAAGATGAATTGTTGATGAAAGAGATGGACCCAAATAGAAATAGTCGGTTAAGAGGCTTGTTTGCTGAACCAACAGTTAAAGAACAAATTCCACATACCCATTTTTATTGGGGCATTAAAAAACCAGCGAGCACTTTTTGCTATTGGTTGATGGTTGCAATAACAACTGGTGGTCTTATTTACACCTTCAGAGACAAAAAGCCACAAGACGAGCAAAAACAATAAGTAAATCGGGAAAGGTCAGCGGTTGCTTTTTCAGTCTCTCCCGTCCAATCGCACTAAAACCCAGCCGCTTTGCTAATATTTTCTCTGAAATCCCACGCGGCACGTGAAAACCAACAACCCTGCTAAGTATGGATTCCTGCCCCTGCTTTCGCAGGGGTGACAATCCTGCGCAGGAATGACAAATTTAATAGATTCCTCGGCTGCGCTCGGAATGACGAGGGGGATATCGAATAGCGAAGTGAGATTCTTCGGCCTGGCCTCAGAATGACATAGAATCTGCAAAGACGGCCTGGAAGTCAGGTTGGTGGGCGATTTCGACATATTCAATTTTGCGGGCGAGCTGCTTAGCCTCTGTCCGGCATTGTCGGCTAAGAAGTATCATCTGTGCACCGGAGGCGGCAGCATTACCGACAAAATGAATGCGTTCGAGCGGCACATCAGGCAGCAGGCCTATTCTCACAGCACTTTCCCGTCGGATGTAATTGCCAAAGGCACCTGCCAAAAGAATCTGCTCTATATCGTCATCCTTGAGACCGATTTTCTTCTGCAATAGTTTAATGCCGGCATGGATAGCGCCTTTTGCAAGCTGAACCTCACGAATATCCTGTTGAGTCAATAGAAGTCGCTCGTCGCTCGTTGCTCGTCGCTCGGCCAAAACAAAGACCGGCTGATTGTTGTGTTTGACGATTCGTGAGCGAATGGCTGGCGGCAAATTAGCGGGCAGTGGCGTAAGCCATTTTGACGATTTTTCAGGTTTGACGAAGCGCCCTGTGGCATCGACAATGCTCAAGTCCAGCAATGCCGCCACGGTGTCGATGAGGCCGCTGCCACATATAGAGTGAGGTGGGCAATTCCCTATTACGTCAAAATCTATGTCGTCGCCGTTTACAACGACGGCTTCTATCGCCCCTTCCATTGCCCTGCTGCCACAGCTTATTTGTGCGCCTTCGAAAGCCGGGCCGGCGGCACAGCTTGCTGCATAGAGCTTGTCGCCGGTGCCGAGTACAAGCTCACCATTTGTACCAATGTCGACCACCAGGGTCACTTCCTTGGCTGAATTTATGTCCACTGCGAGCGCAACGGCAGTAGTATCTGAGCCGACAAAGCCGGCTATGTTGCCGGCGGTGTGGATATTGCCAGCGAGGTTAATTTGCAATCCTAATTCGTCGGGAGATATGTCTTTTGCATCGAGGGAAAAGGCCTTATATGGGGCCTGGCCAAGCTGCCTGACAGGCAGCTTAAGAAAGATATGATTCATAGTCGTATTGCCGACAACACACATTTCGTATATTTGCTTTATGTCTATGGATGCCTGGCTGCAAAGCTTTGCGGTCAATTCATTTATACAGTCGATTATTATTTTGTGTAGTTCTGCCAGATTATCGTTGGTTTGAGCGTAGTTAATTCTGCTTAGACAATCATCGCCATATCGAGTTTGCGGATTAAGGGCAGCCTGGGTTGCTAAACATTGTCCATTTATCATATCAATCAGTTTTGCGACAACGGTAGTTGTGCCAATATCAACTGCCACGCCAAAGATTTTGTCGGTAGAAGCTGTTTTTTTGTATTTTTCGTATACATTAGGCTGGATCTTGGTTTTCGTATCGATGCCGTGAGAGAGGATTTTCTGCTCGAAGAACCTGGAGCTGTGGGGAATTACTACTGTAAGGTCGTTTTGAATACGGTGCTGACAAGCCAGGACTTGTTGCCGGCCTGGCTCAAGGGTTACGACACACTTTTCACAGATGCCCTTGCCGCCACAAACGGTGTTTAAAACTATCCCGGCCTGGCCTGCAGCCTCGAGAAGTGTGGCACCTGCATGAATAGAAATTTGCTTGCCATCAGGCTTAAACGTTACATTATAGTGTCTCATTTTAGTGCTGCACGCATGACTTTTTACCACCAGCTGTTAGTGCTGCTGCTATCCGCTCTTTTTATGTCGTACTTTCCAGCGGGCACGCCTTTTTTTACTGCCCACTTTGCGTCTGCGCCTTGGTTTCGCCATCTATTTCTCCATAAAACGACCAGAAATCTTTGTTCTAAAATACTTTTAACCCTTTAGAATATATGGTATTATAATGTGGAAGTAAAGGAGA
>CAZTWR010000210.1:0-3638 GCA_964618055.1 uncultured Pirellulales bacterium
GAAATCCGAGACAAAAATCAAATCAAGGCCCAAAGATAAGGGTTCGCTGGTTCTGAACGAGGCAGTTGAAAAACTGTCCACTACTGCGAAAGGTAGATTTGCCGGCCTGGCAAATCGAATCGGGGCGATGGTCGGCTCGTCTGTTGCCGATGAATCCGGGTCATTACAGTCTGAAGCGGCCGTTATGCAGCAATTCAACGCACAGTTTGAGCATTTTTCCGATGATGCGCCCGCCTGCGATATCTGCGGAGCGATTACCGTTCGCAACGGCACCTGCTATAAATGCTACAACTGCGGCAACTCGATGGGTTGCTCGTAGATTCAAAAATGAAATTTTAAATGTATTTAAGTCTTTGAAAAGGGTATAGGGTTTTAGGGATAGGCTAACTTGCTCGATTCTTGATATTCGTACCTCGAAACAACTGGAAGTGGAAAACAGAAATTTCTTCATTTTTTTTACTTCCGTAATACCTTTGTAATGAAGCACTTAGGCTTATTTTGTAAATAATATGGAAAAAAATATTGACTATCCATATAGAATATGGAAAATACATAATATTTGACAGATTTTTAGAAGGGCGATAAAATGGCTCTAATACCAAACGAACATGGTGGAGCAATAGGCGGGCGCTTGCGTATGGCACGTGAGGGGGCCAGATTATCAACCCGCGACGTTGAAGAAAGACTCAGGCGCCAAGGTATAAAAGTTTCGCATGCCACAATCGGAAATTATGAGAGAGGATTAACACAACCATCGGAGAAAATATTAGGATTGCTGGCAGGGATATACAAGCGAGAGTTAGATTGGCTTCTTGGGACTGGGTTGACCCTACGGGGTATTAGATATCGAGCTCTGAAGTCGGTTAGCGTGCATGAGAAAAAAGATTTCAAGTTGCGCGCTCAAGCATGGCTCGACGCGTACTTCTACATCGAAGGGATTCTAAAGCGCAAATTGGAGAACCGTTATCCCAGCTTCAAGTTGAAACATGATACTTCGGGGAAACAGCTTGCTGAGAAAATCAGGAGTATGTACAAGATTCGTGATTACCCAGTCACAAGTGCTATTAGAATTCTGGAACATTTCGGTATATATGTGATTGAGATCAGAACGAGTGCTCGAATAGATGCGTGCGCGGGATTGCTTGGTAATTCACGAATAGTGGTATTGAATGAATCATTACCAAATGACCGGATCCGGCTGACAGCTCTACATGAGCTGGCACATCACCTCTATCGTGATTGCATTAACGGACCGGGACTTCTTTCTGAGGATGTGGAAAAGCGTGCTTTCGAGTTTGCTTCGCATATGCTGCTACCTGAAACACAACTAGAAAGATCGATGAGACTAAAGAGCATGGTTCAACTCGTCCAATACAAAGAGCGTTTTGGAATTTCGTTAGCCGCAATGATCTATCGTGCAAGGAAAAGCGATTTGATACCTCCAAATTTGTACAAACGGCTTTGGCGTGATTTCGGCCGTCTCGGATTCCGCAAGAATGAGCCCGGTCACGTTGCAGCAGATAGGCCCTTGCGCATGGAGGCTCTATTAGACGCCGCTGTAAGCGATGGAAAGATCACCTTCGCTACAGTCGCGCAACTTGCAGGCACAGATGAATCTATTGTAAAAGAAAGAGTTTTTAGGGCTATTGGGGGCCGTGAGCAAAAGCCCCGGATACTTGATTTCGAAGCTTATAATAGAAAAATTAGGAACAATTAATAAGGAGACTATAGTGAAGAACGAAAGGAAGCGTAAACAACCAATCAAAGACCTCTTGAATTGTGAGGAAAAACCGGTGCTAGAGGCGCTTTATCTGGAGTTTGCTGTTGCCACTGACCAACTGAAGCGTTCTCCAGATACTTTGAGAAAACTGACAGATGTGTTCAATCAGATCACAAGTCGCGACTTTGACCAGAACAAGTTACTTCGGTATATGATCAATCGAAGGAAGGCGAAGGATTGGCCGCGTCTTGGGCCAAAAGCTAAGAAATTTAAATCGGTTCTGAATTTGCTAACGTCCGCACAACTTGAGACACTCAAGCAAATTTACCTTGATCTTGACATGCCGTCTGACGAGTTCCTATTTGATCCCAATCTAATGCGGGAAGTGGCTCGCCGTTTTGAAGGGCTTACAGGGACGAGATATAATGCCCCTATTCTAATTGCTGCGATTGTGGCAAAGCGTAAAAGAGGTCTGTGGGTAAAAATACGAGAACCGTTTGCAGATATTGAAGCGATCGGGGGCGGCCCTGCTTGACTTTAAGGGCAACGTACATAAAATAGCCGTGCGGGTGTTGAACTTGTTTGCACATGCTGAATCATTCAATGAAAAGGTTGAGTAGAAAAGCAAGAAGCAACGGGAACTTCTTATAAAGTAAAAGTAAGCCTGTGTTTGGCTTTTTATATCCGCCTCGGGCGGTTATAATTATTGTTTGGTGATCGAGGTCCGATTTACGAATGGAGGCGATCAATGTCTGAATTGGTAGCTGATTGCCCACGATGTGGGGCAGAGAAAATCACTTTTGACTTGAGGGCTCAGTGGCGGATTGGTACCGAATACAATTGGAAAAATTGGTTTGAAGCCTTTTGCATTTGTCGCGCATGTAGCAGATCGACAGTATTCTTGTTGAGCCAGAAACATATTCAAAGTGAAAGTTTGATTGAGCAAGGATTAGCACAACTTACGATAGCGGTGAATCGAATCATGGAAGTCGAGGATTACATAAGTATAAAAGATATTGCCTCCAAACAACCTCCAGATTATTTACCGAAAAATATCGAGGCGGTCTTTCGAGAAGCTGCGGCCTGTATGTCTATTGGGTGTTTCAATGCAGCAGGGACCATGTGCAGGCTTTGCATTGACTTGGCAACTCGATCCATGCTTCCCGAAGATGGGGAGGAAGGCCTAAACGCAAAGACAAGGAGAGATCTTGGCCTGCGCCTTCCTTGGCTTTTTGAGCACGGCAAACTTCCTGAATCTTTACGAGAACTATCCTCATGCATTAGAGAAGATGGTAATGATGGTGCACACGAAGGCACGTTAAGCGAGGAAGACGCTGAGGATATGCTGGATTTTACCTATGTAATGCTTGAGCGTCTCTACACGGAACCAAAACGAATAGAGCTTGCGAAGGAAAGAAGAGCAGCACGTCATAAAGAAACTTCATAAAGCAGCGGAGAGTTACGAAAAAATCAATCAAATGCGCAGGCCGGAGCGCAGCGAAGGTCCCGAGCATTGCCGAGG
Organism: uncultured Pirellulales bacterium; assembly: GCA_964618055.1. Classification (GTDB taxonomy): domain Bacteria; phylum Planctomycetota; class Phycisphaerae; order Sedimentisphaerales; family Anaerobacaceae; genus CAYYFT01. The sequence continues at coordinate 3,243 of CAZTWR010000210.1, forward strand.
GATCTCACTCATCTTAGTCAATTTTACTTCCTAAGGATACCCAGATGGCCCGTGAAGAAGTTTTCAATCAAAAACGTATATACCCCGACACCAAAAACAGCTAATTTCATAATTTTTTACTCCTTTTCTCTCATCGAGTTACGAGAATCGAAAATCGAAAATCAAGAACTTTTTTCGCTCCATTTGCGCAAGTTCGCCCTACTAAGGGGAACGCCTGCCCCGTGGGATGCGCCGTTTGCTATCCCATCGGGGTCTTTTTACGAAACGCTATGAAAAAACAAAACACGGTTTTTACCTTTCACTTTTACCTTTTTACTTTGTATTCCCTGTGTGCTCTGTGTTCTCTGTGGCTAAAAATACACATTTACTCTGTGGCTGTACGTTCAATCAAAAATA
>CAZTWR010000211.1:0-3621 GCA_964618055.1 uncultured Pirellulales bacterium
TTAAGTTTCTTTTTGCCAGCTTTTCATCGTCGTAATTTCTCTCGTGCTGCATACGAGCGGTCAGGGCCACCATTGCCAGGTTGTGTGCGTTTGTGATACAGTCGATATCGCCGGTAAGACGGATGGAAAATGGCACGAGAGGGATACACTGAGCGAGCCCGCCTCCAGCGGCAGAGCCTTTGATGTTAAATGTCGGCCCTCCACTTGGCTGTCGAATAGCACCGGTTACGTTTTTGCCCAGTTTGCCCAGCCCTTCAATCAGTCCGATGGCCGTAGTGGTCTTTCCTTCTCCTAACGGCGTGGGAGTGATGGCAGTAACATCAATATATTTTGCGGTCGGGCCGGCTTGACTTTTCAGGCGCTCCAGAACCCTGGCATAATCGACCCTTGCCAACTGCCGTCCCATAGGCAGCAGCTCGTCGTCTTTCAGTCCTAATTCTTTAGCCAGCAGGCTAACGGGTTTCATAGATTGCTCAGCAGCTTCAGCAATCTGCCAATCCTTCATTTTAGTTGGGTCAAGTTTCATATATCGTCCTCTTAAAAAGATTACATCTGATACGCAAGTTATTTGCGCAATAGCAATTAGCTGAACAAATCGGCAGATATTTTCCGCACGCTTGTTCTGTTAAATTTCATTTTCACTATTATCGCTGAGAGGGGCAAAAGAAATATAAGACTAAAGCCTTATTTTTGCACTATCCTGCTATTTATGGATATATTACTGCTGAAGGTTTGGTGTTTTGTTGTTATGAAGGGATTGGGGAAGCCGCTCTGCAAACAAAGATTTCTCTGGCGGCTATATTGCTTGGAAAGTGATAAAAGGCCGAAATGGGCCGGGTTGGATTCGAACCAACGTAGGCTTACGCCAACGGGTTTACAGCCCGTTCCCTTTAGCCGCTCGGGCACCGACCCATTTTCGTAACTCATAGCTCATTGACAAACAATGTAATCTACAATTTGTGGGCTTATCTTGCAAGGGAAATTCTTCACAGTTGTTTCGGCATTGCCAATAGTGGCACTTTACAGGGTCGATAGTAATTAGTATGATGACGGTTGGTGGTGCCGATGTAGCTCAATGGTAGAGCACAGCTTTCGTAAAGCTGGGGTTGAGGGTTCGAATCCCTCCATCGGCTTTGTATCTTTGTCCTAAAGGCGCAGTTATGGGGTGTAACAAAATCTATTCTGTTATTTATTCCTCAAAGTTGTATACATCGTCTCTTGTGCCGTAGAGCCCATCCCAACCGGCAGAAATTAAGATAAAAGAGCCCGGGTTGTGAGGTTTGTCCATTATCGTGACAGAATTGTCCTTTGTATTGCTGTAAAACGGCTGGCTTTTGCCGGTACTATCGTACATGGGGTGGTTGGTGCTTGGCGCCCACGGCGGTGGGATTTTAACCAGTTCGTGATTATCCCAGTAATTGTAGATATTTGTGCCACTGCTGGCCCATGTTCCTATTTCGTTAGCATCATGGGTAAGTTTAGATGTGTCTGCCTTGTAGTATAATACAGGCATGCCGAGTTTTTCTGTACCCGCTCTCAAGTCAGTTCGTTTAAAAACATCACAAAGAATTGGACAATTTACATCAAAAACCCCCACATCTCCCAGGAATACAGTCTCTATAGAAGCAATCTGGACGTCTTTTCCTTCCATATATTTTACTTTTCTGGTTCTCAAATTTGCCTCTTCGGCAGCGGTAGGTGGAGTGGAGGGAGGCGTCGTCCTATTAAAGTATAGCTCTGTCGTTCCATCGATGGCCTTGCCCTCATCGTCAAATACTGAATCCGGATGAAATCCCAGGCCGTCTTGTCCGACCATAGCTTCACAGAGCTTCATAGCGCCGCAGTAATGATTAGCCGGACTATCAAAATCCCCAGCAGAGGAGTCCAGATAGCCGTCAAAGTCAATGCTGAACAGTTCCAGGCCCTTGCTAATATTGTGAAACTGGCCTTTTTGTGTTACCACTTTGGCATACCGCCTTATCGCATTTAGCGATGGAACAAGCATTGCGATAAGTATTATTATAATGCTCATAACAGTCAGCAGCTCGATAATGGTAAAACCTATTTTTTTGCCTTTTGATTTCATTTTATTCTCCTTATTTTATAATGACAATAAATTACGTAGCTCTGTAAAGAGACTAATTTTTTATCGGGCTTCAAATTCTACACTATTATACAACATTAAGACCTTTTTGACAAGGAAATTATAAATTAGACATTTAGTTATTAAGACTGCGGCAAATACTCACTTTACCTCTTTGTAACACCGTACTTAGCTGAAAGGACCACTGAGTCAGGGGATTATTCAGCCCACAAATTTTTTCTGAATTCAGTTTACTCTATGAGGCCTGGTTTGTCAAGGGAATTCCAGGTTTTTGCAGTGGCGTAAGCCATCTTGACGACTCTTGAGTTAGTGTAGTTGGCGTCGTGGAGAGGATAGGAATGACAGTTAGAATGTCAGGTGGGCATTTTTGCTTGCCGAGGCGGGAAGCAGATTTGTATATTGATAGTAAGACCGGATTTAGGGCTGTGTCAGAATGGAGCTTAAGATTACTGTGAATCTGAAAGACAAGTACAATTCGCTTCGGGAAATCCTTAAGGAGCTGGATAGAGTGATTGTCGCATACTCCGGCGGGGTGGACAGCACGCTCCTTTTGAAAGTGGCTGCTGAGACGCTCGGTGCCGAAAAAGTGCTGGCCTGTATCGCGAGGGGGCCATCTCTGCCGGGCAGCGAATATTTGCAGGCAGTTGAGACGGCAAAAAATATGGGTGTCGAGGTTCGAACTGTCAAACCAGATGAGCTGGCCGATGTAGCGTACTCGGCCAACAGGGCTGACCGTTGTTTCCATTGCAAATCACATCTTTATGCAATCTTAGCTGGTATTGCCAGGGAGCAAAACTTTAACTGCGTTATTTGCGGCTGCAATTTTGATGACAAGGCCGATTTCAGGCCCGGTAATCGAGCAGCTGAAATTTTTGGCGTCCGCTGCCCGCTAATGGAGGCACAACTGACCAAGGAGGATATCCGCCAGCTAAGCAGGCAGCTGGGTTTGCCTACGGCTGATATTCCTGCTTCGCCGTGCCTGGCTTCGAGGATTAGCTATGGCTTGGAAATCACGGAGCAGCGGCTGAAACAAATCGAGGAAGCTGAGGATTTTTTGAGGACTTTTGGTTTGGTTGAATTTCGTGTTCGCCATCACGATATTATTGCCCGAATCGAGGTTCATCCGAAGGATTTCGACAAGATTTTGGCTGAGCCGAATCGGTTGAGGATTATCGAAAAGCTAAAATCCCTCGGTTTCAAATATGTTACAGTGGATTTGCAGGGATTTAGGTCGGGAGCGCTGAATGAATCTTTGACGGAAGAGGAGAAGCGGAAGGGTCTCAGATAAAGACATTCTGGGATCTGCGCTGCGCTCCGAGGGTTTTTGGGGCTAAGGCACGGTGCCGCCGGAGGCCGCTGAGGCGGTGGAAAAATCAATCAAGTTCGCAGGGGGGTAAGAGCAAAAATCCATTTTTTCATAATTTTTTTATCTCTTTCCATATAAGTATTTACAAATTTATTGCCTCCGAAAAAGCCATAATTTTCGAATCAAACGCGCAGGTTCGCCTTACTAAGGG
>CAZTWR010000212.1:0-3608 GCA_964618055.1 uncultured Pirellulales bacterium
CGTTGTTTCTCGCTAAATATTCAACATCTATATGGTCAAAGCCGATAGTAGCCGTACCCACGAAACGAACCCTGCTGCCGGCCAGCAAATCAGAATCCACCTTCGTCACGCTGCGAACCAATAAACAATCGGCATCGCCAACAACATCCGGCCTTATCTGCCGACCACCAAAAACCTCAACTTCGCCAATAGACGAAAAACAATCCTTCACAAACGGAATATTTGCATCTGCAATTATCTTCACAATTATCTCACCGTTACAGATTACTGACCTCGAATTATCAATTTTAGTCAAAAACCGCCCCCGTTGCACGCAATTTCCTCAGCTTCAGCAGGCTATCACACGTTTGGCTTTCCAAAAAAACTTGACAGGATAAAATCTGCCGGATACATTTAAACAATCAAGACATTTTCAATATCGGTGATTACAAAATAAATTGGTATCTATACAATACGGCAAAAATTATGGTGGTCATTATCCAATGACTAAACACATTATGAAACTAACATTATTGACGTTGATTTGCTTGGCATTTGCCGGCTGCAATGAAACCAGCAAAACTTCAAAGCCGGCTCTCGACATTTCTGAATCAAAATACGACAGCTACGAATTACGAAAGGCTCGGGACGAGGCCAAAATGGAAATGCTCAAAAACCTCACAGAGCGCGAAAAAGCAGAACACGAAATACTTTTGACCGCCACTGAGAACAACATAAGGCTCGTTGATGCGAACGACGATGTCATCACCGGTGCTAATTATAAAGCTGTGGAATACCTCATCAAAAAACTGCCTAAAGAGATGCTCGGGGACAGCCCCCTTCTGGTTGCAAGTTTTGTCAACCTCGATGATTTGAAAGAGTCCTCTACTTTTGGAAGAGTAGTTTCCGAACAAATCTCGTCACGGTTCAAACAACTCGGCTACACCGCCATAGAGATGAAACTACGCACAACAATTTTTATCAAGGAAAGCTCAGGAGAATTTCTACTCAGCGACGAACTATCAGAAATCAGCTCCAAACACCACGCACAGGCAGTGGTCGCCGGCAGCTACGCAGCAGCTTCGGACAGAGTCTATCTAACCGTAAGGGTTATTAATGTTACTGATTCCAGGATTCTGGCCTCATATGACTATAATATCCCTATGACTCGTGACGTCTTCAAAATGCTGCTCAAGGGCAGAGAAGACACAGACCGGCTGTAAATCACAATTCAAACCCCGCTATTTCAGTGCTGCAATCCGAACAGCAGCAATTCCTTATATGATTGGCCAATATTCTATACCCCACACGTTCAATCAGCACCCTGCCAAATTCCCGCCAATTCCACACACTTTTTCCACCCCCTAAAACCCCTCTAATACGCCAGAAATAAGGGTTGTCCAAAAAAATTCCACATTTTTCCAACTTTTTACTGGATTTGTTTTGAGCATATGCTCATAATTGTCGTATAATATAATTAGGTTTAAGCGCTGGTTACAGATTGATAACAGAAAGGCAACAATCGTATTAAACAAGGATAAGGACACGCGATTACTAAATGAGAACTTATTTTGATTGTATCCCGTGTTTTATCCGTCAGGCACTTGATTCGGTCAGGTTAATAACGGATGACGAGCAGATTCAGGAGCAGGTTATGCGCGAGGTTCTGTGTTTGGCTTCTAAGATGGACTTGCGTCAGAGTCCACCCGCTATGGCCCAGAAAATACATCGGATGATTCGAAAATTAACCGGCGTTCAAGACCCATACCTGCAATTGAAAAACCGTTTTAACAAGATGGCTCTGGAAATGTATCCTGAATTGAGAGAGCGCATTGCAGCTTCTGCCGACCCATTTGAGATTGCGGTTCGGCTGGCTGTCGCTGGAAACATCGTTGATTTAGGCGTCAAAACCGGATTAGTAGAATCCGAGATTGAAAAAACTATCACTCAATCTCTGACAGACCCACTGGATAAAGAGGCTTTGAAAGAATTCAGGAATGCAACAAACCGGGCAAAAGATATTCTTTACCTCGGAGACAACGCCGGTGAAATTGTTTTTGACCGCCTGCTGATTGAACAACTACCCACAGAAAAAATAACCTTCGTCGTCAAAGCCAGCCCTGTTATAAACGATGCCACAATTGAAGACGCCCAGATAGCTGGCTTAACCGATATAGTCAGCGTTATCGATAACGGCTCAGATGCGCCAGGCACTATTCTGGAGAACTGCTCACAGAATTTTCAAAGCCGATTCAACGAAGCAGATTTAGTCATCGCTAAGGGGCAGGGCAATTACGAAACCCTGAGCGATGTTAATAAAGATATATTCTTTATTCTGCGAGCCAAATGTCCGGTCATTGCCCGCCATCTGGGCTGTGAAATAGGCAGTATGATTTTAGTAAAGAACAAAGTTGGGATTTGTAACGAAGAAAAATTAGAAGAAAGGAGTTGATATTATGCCACGTGGAGATGGAACAGGTCCTGCTGGTATGGGACCAATGACAGGAAGAGCTGCTGGATACTGCGCCGGCTATCCGGTGCCCGGCTTTATGAACCCGGTTGGCGGAAGCGGTTACTGGGGCTGGGGTAGAGGCCGAGGCGGCGGTGGCTGGGGTCGAGGATTTGGACGTGGCCTCGGCTGGGCAAGAGCTGGTTACGGCTACCCTGCTTGGGGCGCCGCTGTGAACCCATATGCCTATGACGGTGCGCCGTTTGCCCCAACAATGACAGCCGAGCAGGAGCTTGCTGGCCTGAAAGAACAAGCCAACTATTTCCAGGACGCCCTTGACGAAATCAAGAAGCGAATGGAGCAGCTCGAAGCAGAAAGCAAAAAGTAACAGTTAGCTTGAGTCTCAGAGAAGGGCTGCAGAGTAGCTATGCGCTCGTTCTCTATTTTAAAAAGGAGAGCAGACAATGCCAATATTTGAATACAAGTGTAAAAAATGCGGCCATATAACCGAATTTCTGGAAAAAAGCAGCAGCGCTCGCAAACACATCTGCGAACAGTGCAAAAGTCCAGACTTGCAAAAACTATTGTCAACTTTTGCCGCAGGGCACAGCAGCAGCTCAACATCGCAGAGCAACGATTCCTGCCCTACCGGCACCTGTCCCCTGTCTTAGAAAGGATAAATTATGAAAATTGCAGTTACATCTACCGGCCGAACTCTCGATTCACAAGTTGACCCGCGGTTCGGAAGAGCGGCCTGCTTTATCGTCGTTGATACCGAGACAATGGACTTCAGCGTCATTGAAAATGAAAGCGTTGCTGCGGCTGGTGGAGCCGGTATTAGTTCAGCCAAGGTCGTAATTGACGCCGGCGCCGAGGCCGTCTTGACAGGCAATTGCGGCCCCAATGCTGAACGCACCCTCACTGCCGGCGGTGTCAAATTGTATACCGGTGCAACAGGAACAGTCGCAGAAGCCGTTGAGCTCTTCAAGAGCGGTAAGCTGACCCAGGCCTCTGGCCCGAACGTAGAACCGCATTTTGGAATGGACAAATAATATGCCGGACGATTTCGTTATTGCTATTGCCAGCGGTAAGGGCGGCACAGGCAAGACAACAATTGCCACTAACCTTGCTCATTATGCTGCTCGTTTAGGCCAAAAAGTCCAGTATCTTGACTGCGACG
>CAZTWR010000213.1:0-3593 GCA_964618055.1 uncultured Pirellulales bacterium
GACTATCGGACCTTCTCCAAGAAACTTGTCGGTTACCTCGACCGCCATATTTAAAAGTCCACCGCTATTGAATCGCAAATCCAAAATCAAGCCATTCAAACCTTCTGCTTCAAGCTGACTGAGTACTTTTTCAAGACCCGAGGCAGTCTTGTCAGAAAAACTGGTAATGCGGATATAACCAATTTTCCTACGGTCATCAATCATATAAAGCCATCTGCCTGACTCGGTTCTTTGCCAGCCCCGGATTGTCGGAATGGTTATCTTGGCTCGGGTTATCGTAATATCCTTCGTCTTGTCCTCATTCGGTCGCCTTATCGTCAATTTCACTTCCGTACCTGCTGGACCGGTGATATTTTTAACCGCACACGAAAGACTCATATCCTTCGTTTCAACCCCGTCTACCTTTTCTATCACATCTCCCGCATCGAGACCAGAGTTGTATGCAGGAGTATCAGGCAAAAGACTCACTACCGTCAACATCGCTTTTTGCTTTGAAATCTCTATACCAATACCCGTAAACTCACTGGTCATTACCTTTTCAAAATCCTGCACCTGCCTCGGCCAAACTATAACCGTATAAGGGTCAAGTGCGGACAATGAAGCCTCCGCAAAATGTGCAATCAGCAATGGAGGGGGTAACTCCACAGTCGTTGTGTTCAGTGCCAGCACTCTCTCAAAAATATCTATAAACTCATCTTTGCTCATACCCATGGGCGACCGGCTAATTTCATCCAAAATCGCCGCCAGACCACCCAACCACGCTGAGTATTGCGTATCTCCTATCTCGTACCCGGGTTCGGGTACTATTCTGCTGTTTTCCGCAAAATCGGAACCCTCTGGGACAACCTCTATCGCGTTTGGCACCACTTTCATATCTTGTTCGACATACCCTTCAACATACACAAAACATGAACTTCTCATCACCTCCGCCAATAATTCACAACGTCTGATAGCCTCAACCGCCATCTGGCGATAATCAATAATGCTGTTGACGTAATTGAATCTCAGGGCATTAATTGCCCGGACAAACATCTCTTTCTTCACGCCTTCATAACGTTCCTCACGGCTCTCACAGGGACTGTCTTGAAAAGACGCCGCAATATTGGCCTTTTCTATAAGCTCGTCGGCATAGTCTGAATACACCTCATTCTCTTCATCAATAGTCTGCAGCCGGCTGTAGCATATCGCATATGCGTCAAGCCATTTGCCTCTCGACTCCAATTCACTCGCTGTCTCTATCGCTTTTTGAATAGTTTGCTTTACAAACGGCTTGGACAGAAGTTCATCTTTCTGATTCTGGTCCGCAAATTCGCATGCCTTGGTGATAATTAACAGCGCCGCTGTAATATCATTTGCATCATTCGCATCGTTCACATCGTTGGTACCTGCTGCGGCGCGAAATTTCTCGAGCTCGGCTAATTGCTCTTTATATCTGGCCCCGCGAGCTTCCTGGCGCCGTTGACTTATCGTCTGATATTCGGCAACGGTCCTCGCTAACCGGTCAAGTTGGGACCGGTGGTATTTTATCAACTCACTGGCGGCGTCGAATTCGCCCCTATAAATCAATTCATAGACCGCTTCAAAAATGTTGGGGTCAGTTAATGCCGCTTTGGGAATCCCAACTAAATTGGGTTCCGCTAACTCGGCTTTGGGGATTTCAACAACGTTGGGTTCTGCTATCTCAGCTTTTGGAATTACAATCCCGACCAAACCGGTACTGAGTTGGCCTACGAACTGACAGCCGCTCAACCCAACCACCGTCAAGCAAAGCAGGCAAATCAAATCTCGTATCTTGTATCTCGTATCTCGCATCTTGTATCTCGTTGAGGTGTTTATGCATGAATAAGTTGATGCGTCCACTCATTTCCTCATCGACGCATGCACCCATCCACTTATCCACGCTTCTTTCACATGCACTCTGCTGCCTTTCCGGCACAGCCCAATACATGCAACTTGTGCTTAACCATATCTTTAATAGCTTCTCTACCCGGGCCAAGGTATTTACGCGGGTCAAACTCACTTGGTTTTTCCGCAAAAACCTGCCTGATTTTAGCCGTCAGTGCCATTCGCAAATCTGTATCGATATTGACCTTGCACACCGCCATCTTCGCTGCCCGGCTTATTGCCTCCTCAGGCACACCCATAGCATCCGGCATATCACCACCGTACTTATTGATAAGGTCCTTGAACTCCTTCAGAACACTGCTCGAACCGTGCATAACCAGCGGATAACCCGGCAGCTTATCGCCAATCTCCTGCAGAACATCGAAAGCCAGTTTCGGTTCTTTTTTGAACTTGTAAGCGCCGTGACTTGTTCCTATGGCAACCGCCAGTGAATCACAGCTGGTTCGCTCAACAAACTCCACCACCTGCTTCGGGTCGGCTAAGTGCTTGCGGACATCATCAACTCCAACCACATCTTCCTCAATTCCACCCAACTGACCCAATTCAGCCTCGACCACTACGTCGTGGTCATGTGCATATTCGACTACATCCTGGGTGACCTTAATATTCTCTTCGAACGGACGTTTTGAAGCATCTATCATAACCGAGGTAAAGCCGTCATCCACAAATTGCTTACAGGTCTCAAAAGTATCGCCATGGTCCAGATGTGTCACAATGGGAATATCAGGATTTTCTTCAACTGCCACGTTGATAATAGCATTCAAGTAGCTGATACTTGCATAAGACCGTGCACCTCTGGACACTTGCAGGATAAGCGGGGCCTTCTCCTCAGCTACAGCACTCACAATCCCCTGCGTGATTTCCATATTGTTCACATTGAACGCTCCAATTGCATAGCCGCCTTTATAAGCCATCTCGAACATCCTTTTGGTACCAACCAACGTCATGATTTTCTCCTTATCAAATCAAAACCTAAAATCTAAAAAACCATAATTTGAAATTAAATATCAAATGTTTTTAATAACCCGCCGGCCCGGTCAGACCCATATATCTTCTCCCCCCAATCGCCAGCTCCGGAACGCCCTGAGGCCATATACTAAATACAATCGCCTGTCTGTCCAGCGACTCATCCGCGCTGAATGTAAGACCGTAATACATCCTGTGATACCGCCTTAGCAGGGTTACATCACTTCGCACATTTACACCATAGTCAAGGTCACACTCTTGCGCAAAAACAATCGTATATCGCGGGTCAAGGACGTAAGTAATCGCAAAAGTAAACGCATTCGAACCCGCCTCATCTAAAACCTTAACCCGCCTTAAATATCTGCTCCCTATATAATAACTCAAATTGGGCCAACACAGACGAGAAAAACCAATATTAAATTGCTGAACCACACCGCTTTGAATATCAAAATTTATATCACTCATTAATGCCGAAGTATCACTTATACGCCAGATGTAGTCGGCGCTGAAGTAATCACGCCTTGGCCCAAACATCTCAAATCTGTGAAGACCCGTCGCCCTGACGCCGTCATGAGTAATCAAATCACCGTTAAATATCTCAGGAGCCGAAAGCACTCGAAGAGGCACAATCGGACGTGCCCAGATAAACCTGTCAGGCCCGGAATCGGCTCCGCCCGAATTATTCACCCACGTAACGTCCGTATCCAGACGCATCCACTCGA
>CAZTWR010000214.1:0-3566 GCA_964618055.1 uncultured Pirellulales bacterium
ATCCGTGCCTGAGTGCAAGCCACAACATAATAAGAGGCACGACCGATTCGGTCCAGATTATAACTGATCCGTGCCTGAGTGCAAGGCTAAAAAGAAAGGCGTAAAATTTCAATCAAAGACTGGAACCAGGCGGATTGTCAGCTTCTTCTGCTTAATTGTTATTTTCGCCACCCGCACCTTTTTGTCCTCAATTTTAAAAACCGGCTCAAACGGCTGGCCATTCAGCAATGAAGCTGTCATTTTTGCCCAAAAATCCTCTCCATCAATACCAGTCGTGGCAAACTGCCGTTGGTATATTCTTTTGGCTAACACTGCGGCAAGGGGCGTAATATCCACAGCGCCGAGCTTTACACTCACCACCTGCAAATTCAAAAGGCCTTCGGCATCAAGGCCTGGCTCGGCTATAACGGTAACGATAAATTCGGCCCCGTTTAATGACACTATCCCCATCAACATTACGCGAGCCGGCACAAAGAGCACCATCGGGGCTGAAAAGCTGATGTGGCCGAGCTGCTGCGGCCAGTCAAAACGAGCAACAATATCGTTTATCCCCCTCTGGGTAACGACCAGATTGAACGGCTCCTGATACTGCACGCCATTATAAAGTTCGGGCAGTAATTCGTGCGTCAGATACAAACTGACCTCTTTGCTGTGAGCAAAATCAAGCGGCTTATAACGGGCCGGCCTATGAAAAAGCAGAGCAAAAACAGCAATTACTATAGCTGATACTATGGCCAAAACAGCCAAAAGCAAATATACCCTTTTTTTGAATTTTGCCTTCTTGCGAATTTTCAAATCTGCACCCGTCTGTGGCATCGTTTTCACCTGAATTGGTAATTTGTAATTGGTAATTACCAGTTTCCAGTTACCAGTTACCAGTGGACGATAATACTTTTTCGCTTTTGTAAAATCAATTGCTAAAAACGAACTAAGCGACTATAGTGGTAATTGGTAACTGGTGATTGGTAAGATTAAAGAAAGGAAACCGATGGCAAGTCATTTTGCAGACCGGCTTTGTGAGGCTGTAAAGAGCAAAAGGACATCTTTGGTCGTCGGTCTTGACCCTGTTTACAGCCGGCTTCCTGCAGCGATAAAAAATCATCGCAGTATGAACGACGAGTTTGATGCAGCTGCTGCGGTGGACGCTATTCTCGACTTTTGCACACAAACGATGCGAATTATCGCCCCAATGGCACCGGCGGTAAAGATAAACATCGCCTTTTTCGAAAAGTATCTCTGGGAGGGCATAGAAAGCTATTACTCGTTGATTTCCGAAGCTGATGATTTAGGCTTGGAAATAATCGGGGACGTGAAACGCGGCGATATCGGCCACACTGCAGAACTTTATGCTGCCGCTCATCTGGAGAACCCGGAACTCGTCGGGCTAGAAGATACGCTTGCTCCCGATGCCATTACCATAAACGGTTTTGCAGGCGTCGAGGCAATTGTGCCCTTTGCGGATATGGCTAACGAGCAGGGCAAAGGTGTCTTCGTCTGGGTGCGGGCGAGTAACCCCGGGGCCGCGGCTATTGCGGACTTCGCCGATGCCAACGGCCAAACGATGTATGAAAAAATCGCTGAAATTGTCAACGAAATCGCAATAAAACCCGAACGAATCGGTAACAGCGGCTATAGCAATGTAGGAATGATAGTGGGCGGAACAGCGCCTGAGGTTACAACCGCTTTGCGCCAAAAATATGATAAGGTGTGGTTTCTTGTGCCGGGCTATGGCTCACAAGGTGCTTCTGGTGCCGACTGTATCAGATTTTGCAAACCCGACGGCACCGGTGCTTTAATTAACGCCTCACGTTCGATAATCTACGCCTATGAAAAGCCAAAATACAGGGAGCAGTTCGGCGATGACTGGAAAAGGTGCATCGAACAAGCCGTCATCGACGCGAAAGTGGACCTCGCAAACGCAATGCAGACCCTGATATGACGGCGCAAATACTTACTTCAGCTTACCTGAGGCGGGTTTACTGTCTGCTCATTATGGCGTTGAGCATGTATAGGTAATCGGATAACAATCTGGTTATAAGAAAGTTCTCTTTTACCATCTTTGTGCCGTTTTGTCCCATAGCTTTAGCTTCATCCGGGTTTTTCAACAAATGTATGATTCGGTCTGCAAATCCTTTTGTATCTTTTGGTTCCAGCAGGAATCCGTTCTTGCCGTCCTCGACTTGGATGGGTATACCGCCTACATTTGAGGCGACTACGGGAGTGCCTTTCCAGAGTGCCTCTGTAACAGAAAGGCAGAATCCTTCCCTCGTCGACTTTTGAATTATGACACTGGAGAATCTTTGGATTGCATTTACTAAGGTTTCGTTATTTCCGACGACGAACAGGATGTCTCTGTTTTTGAGAAGTTTATCTGCCTTTCGCTGAACCTTGTTGTACATCCTCAGTCCTTCAGGGTCGTCGCTGGCTACGTTGTAGCAGAAGACTAATCTGCAATCTACCTTTTCCTTAACCAGCTTAAATACGTTTATTACTCCCTCCGGATCCTTCCATGGGTCGAGCCTGGAAACCTGGGTGATTATTGGCTTGTCCGTAGGTATACCGACCTTAGTCACATTTTCCAATATTGTTTTTTCACTGATACTCTTGTTTTTTTGACTGAGGGGATTAATGGCTGGAAACATTAGTCTTTGTTCTACCGGCAGGTCCTTTTTGAAATATTTTTCACTTGAGAAAACGGCTTGGTCGTATTTAAGTAAGAAACCCTTTAGAAAATCCCACAGTTCTTTATGAGGGTCGGTCAGGTCTATATGGCATCGCCATATCCAGGGCTGGCGTTTTCTATACGACCTTATTAATGCAAGCGGCTGGGGGTCATGAATGATTACGCAGTCATGGTCGAGATGTGTAAATTTGGAAAAATTGTCGTTGACCTGCAGGTATACGCGTTTTTTCCTTTCGGATAGATTTAGTTCTGCCCCCTGAAGGGCATTGTGAAAACTCTTGGTAACCTCAAAGAACTCCTGACTTCCATGCAGAATTCTCCATCCGGCATCTACACCGACGTCATTCATCAGCAATACAAGCGAGTAGAGAATTTCCGCGACGCCGCCGCCTTGATATGTAGCATTGAGATGAATAATATGTTTGCCATAAAGGCCTCTTGCTCTGACATAAATCTCGGCTAACGTTTCATCGGGCACTATGTGGCGAAAGCTTTCAAGACTTAACATGCTGTCTCCTTTAAGTTTTTATATTTTGACTAATTCCTTAAGTAACGACCTAATCTCATGTACTGATTCTATGTTGAATCTGGCTTTGGAGATACCGTATCCTACTTTCATTGAGTATGCGGTTTCAGGCAGGATTGAGAACATATCTTCATCGGTGTAGTCATCGCCGGCAGCTAAAATAAAACCCCATTTGTTCTTTGCTAACCAACGCTCTGCGGCGTGGCCTTTGCTTACACCAATATTTTTGACTTCGAGTATCTTGCTGCCTTCAAATACGCCGATGTCTAAGTTCTCGGTGAGATTCAAAACAGCATCAATCAACTCTTGAATCCTGAGAAAAGCCAGATCAGAATCCGCTCTGCGGTAATGCCAGAC
>CAZTWR010000215.1:0-3560 GCA_964618055.1 uncultured Pirellulales bacterium
CTGTGCAGAAATATTCAAAAAAATTCAAAAATATTAGACACAGACTTACACTGGATATTAAACACGGACTAACACGGATTTTTTTACCACTGAGGGCGCAGAGTTTTTAGACGCGGAGTTACACTGACTTTATCAGACACGGATTAACACTGATGGACACTGTTTTTTGTCAGCCACAGAGAGCACAGAGAACACAGAGAGTTTTTAGTATTTAGAAAAAGCGGAACTGTATTTTGTTCGTATTGCGTATGTCGTTAAAGGGATTTGCTGAATTTCAATTTTGACAAATCCTCGCCTGTTTTGGGTTTTCGAAAGACGTTATCGTGATTAGTGGTTCGTGAATCGTGAATGGTATTTTTTGGCCACAGATTTCACAGATTAACACAGATTTATTTTTGCCACAGAGGACTCAGAGGGACACAGAGATTCAAGAATTATAAGCCACAGATAAACACGAATTAACACAGATTTTTTTGCCGCTGACTGCGCAGTGCCCGCAGGGCAGGCTGCGCTGCAAGGTTGGATTTTTAGGTTTGACGGGTTGGAAGGTTTCAGGTAGGGTATTGCCGCAGAAGAGCGGGATGGAGATTTTTTGTCGCGAAACGAAAATGAATGGTGGAAAAGTGCAAAAGATTTATCGCTTTTCAAAAGATGCTGCTTTTTATTTGATACGCTATCTGCGAAATTCACTCACGGACGTAACCGACCTGTTATCAGGCAGACGGGAGGAGCTAACTCCGCCGAAAAGACTGGCTTTTAGCGTTGGGGGGAACTTTAAAAGAGCGGGAGAAAAATTTCTCCAACATTTTATCGAACTCGGCGGTCTAAAACAAAGCGACAGAGTGCTGGATGCAGGGTGCGGGGTCGGCAGGATGGCAGTACCACTAACAAAGTATTTGAACGGACAAGGCATCTATGAGGGATTCGATATCGCCGCTAAATCAATTGACTGGTGCAAAAAAAACATTACACGGAAATATCCTAACTTTCATTTTCAATTGGCGGACATTTATAATAAACGATATAACCCGAGGGGGAAACACACCCCTTCACAGTACAAATTTCCATACGGAGACAAGTCATTTGATTTTGTGTTTCTTACATCCGTTTTTACCCATATGCTGCCACAGGATATCGACAACTATCTTTCGGAAATCAGCAGAGTGCTAAAACCAGATAAGAAGTGCCTGGTCACATTTTTTTTGATAAATGAAGAATCTTCGAAAGCTATCGAGGCAGGGAAGAGCAGTCTGGATTTCAAGCATAAAGCAAACGGATTTAGAACAGTATGTAATGTGACGCCGGAAAAGGCCGTTGCCTATGATGAGGAATTGGTTCGAAGGTTTTGTGAGAAGCATAAATTAGATATAGTGGAACCAATTCATTACGGCTGCTGGTGTGGAAGGACGAGTTTCTTAAGCTATCAAGATATTATTATTGCCCGGCGGCGCGCGGAGGCAAGAGGTTAGGGTATTCGGCTGTCTTTTAGCCAGTTTCGGGCGAGGATAGCCAGGTCGAAGAAGTTGACTACGCAGTCTTCATTGAGATCGCCCTGGAGTATGTAACAGGACTTACTTGCCTGGCTGGTGCCGCCGTAACGGCCCATGTTAATGATGCCTCCATTCGGCAGAGGCTCTGAGCCGATAGAAGAGTTCGGGTCGCCGGCGTCGATGCAGGGACTTGTGATAGTATCAAATACCCAGGTTTGAGTGGAGGGGTCATATCGGCCTCCCTTAGACATCAAGTGATAATCGCCATCGACCCAGAAGTCATCATTAGGGTTGGCTGGCGTGCTGTTGTTGTCCCAGTATCCTAATAGAGCGAAGTTCGGGTCTGAGCCGGAGTTGCCTGTTCCGCCGAG
Organism: uncultured Pirellulales bacterium; assembly: GCA_964618055.1. Classification (GTDB taxonomy): domain Bacteria; phylum Planctomycetota; class Phycisphaerae; order Sedimentisphaerales; family Anaerobacaceae; genus CAYYFT01. The sequence continues at coordinate 1,862 of CAZTWR010000215.1, forward strand.
AGCGCCGGTCCAGCCCTGGACGGAGGAGTAGTTGATGGTGATGTTTAGTCCAGAGCCGCCAATCTGAGTGGATTCGCTTGTGCCGGAGCTGTCGGAGTTTGCCCAAAGGATAGAATTTTTGACGGTAACGTATTTTGGGCCTATACCACCAGCACCGATGCCAGCTCCTGTACCCTGGGATTTGTTTTGTGCGACGGTGCAGTTTGTTACGGTGACGTTGGCGTTGGAGCCGAGTGTCATACCTGAGCCGGAGGAGGCGGAAAGGTTTCCGACGAGCAGGCAGTTGGTCATATTTACAGTGCTTCGAATGTTGTACATTCCGCCGTGGTAAGTAGAGCCGTAGTTGCCCTTGAAGGTGCAGCTTGTCAGGACAGCATTTGTTGCATTATCGCAGAACATTCCGCCGGCATAAATGGCGGCGTTGTGCTCGATGCTGCAGCTGGTGATGTTCGGACTTCCGCCATCGTTGTATATGCCGCCACCAGAGTAAGATGTGCCGGCTACGACGTTGGCGTTTGCGCCGGTGATAGTGAAGCCATCGAGTATGGTGTTAGGGTCGGCGAGAGTTGCGATTACGATATTGCAGGTGTTCTCCGCTCTGGAGGAGTGAAGCGGTCCGCAGATGTCGTTTTGTGCGAGGTCACCGCTGAGGATGGTTTCGTGAAGTATGAAATCTCTTGCGTCTGGGTTCGGCTGGCCGACGCCAGCATACGCACCTTTTAGGGAAGTGCCGGTTATAAGTACAAATGAGGCGGCGCGGTTGCCGGAGCCGGCTGGGACGGCAGAGGTAGTGTCGGGGTAGTAAGTTCCTGCGGCGACTCGTATTTCGTCGCTATAGGCGAGAGTGGGGTCCGTTAGAGCGTTTTGTAAGTGGTTGTAGGCGTTTGCCCAAGTGGTGCCATTGTCTGCGCCGGTGGCGTCGCAGTCGACATAGATTACTTTGGCGGAAGCAAAAACGGCAGTAAACGAAAGAATGAGAATAATAGTTACGATTTTCATTTTCGACCCTCCTTATCTTGTAGGACCGTATACGCTCTTTCCTAAATAAGGCCCGTTGTAAAATAGATTAGTGCAAAATTGATAACCAAAAAGAGGCAATTTGTCAATAGAAATTATGTAAAAATTTCCAGGGTGAGATTCCTCGGCTGCGCTCGGAATGACGGGGGGAATAGCGGATAGCGTTTAGCGTATAGCGGGCAGAGAATAGATTCCTGCTTTCGCAGGAATGACAAAAAGCAGGTTGAGATTGGAGATTGCCACGGTGGGAGGGAACCCACGGTGGAGCCGTGGGCTAAATCAACGGCGTAGAAGTAACCACCAACCAAAAATAACCCCGCCAAAGTGTTGGTGAGGCTAACCGGCATCGCCGTGTCGGCGACGGCTAAACAAACCCGTCGTCAAAATGGCTGGAACGAGCGGACCGACAGCACTTACCATTTAGAATGCGAAACAGAAGAGTAAAATGGTGGTTCGACCTCTTCGACAAGCTCAGAGCGGACAAGCTCACCATCAACTGTTACTATTATCTATTTGGTTGTGTCAGGAGATATTTAGTAGCGTCGTCTGCCACCGCCGCCGAAGCCAGAACTTCTGCCTCTGCTGCCACCACTTCTGCCGCCACCTCTGCCGCCGGGACGGTCGGCCCTTGGGCGAGCCTCATTGACGTTAATAGCTCGTCCCATCAAATCGGTACCGTTCA
>CAZTWR010000216.1:0-3545 GCA_964618055.1 uncultured Pirellulales bacterium
CCTTTGGCACAGTTTTTCGCTTTATACGAACCGCTCTTGTAGTACAACCCTGAATGAATGACACCTGAATTGTGCCCGGTTTGATGCATCGCAAGCTGTTTTTCCTTTTCAAACACGCCAATACGAATGTCCGGGTAATGCATTTGAATCTTATAAGCCGACGCTAACCCGACAATACCGCCACCTGTCACAACGATATCAAAATCGGTTTGTTTTTCCATTGTTTGTGTATTTCTGTTCCTACGGCGGGATAGAGTTTCTACTTTTAATGTCGCTCGTTTTTTGAGTATTTATTCTCTTCGTCCAGGGTATCATTCCAAGGTTATCAACTGGGTTTCGTACAAACTTTGATACAATGGGCAGGTTTGCATTAGCTCCTCGTGCTGGCCTTGGGCGATAATTCGGCCGTCATCCATTACCACTATCACATCTGCAGTAATGACAGTGCTAAACCTATGGGCGATTATAAAACTGGTCCTATCCTGCATAATTTCCTCAATAGCCTGGTGAATTTTAGCTTCGCTATCGGCATCGACATGACTGGTGGCCTCATCGAAAATTAGGATTGCGGGGTTCCTCAAAATAGCTCTGGCTATAATGATTCTCTGCAACTGGCCGCCACTAAGACCTGCACCCTGCTCGCCGATTATTGTATCATAGCCATCAGGCAGGGGAGAAATAAATTCGTGAGCAAACGAGCGTTCAGCCGCAGCGATTATTTCTTCTTCGGTAGCGCCGGGCTTACCATATGCGATATTTGCCGCTATAGTATCATTGAATGTTACCACACTTTGTGTAACCATTCCAATCTGGCTTCGCAAACTAAATAGTGTTGCATCGCGGATGTCTTTACCGTCTATCAAGATCTGGCCACTATCAGGGTCATAAAACCTCGGCATCAAATTTGCCAGTGTTGTCTTGCCCGAACCGTTAGGCCCTACGACAGCAACATTATGACCTGCCTGTACAGAAAGATTAATTTCTTTTAATGCCGGCTTCTCTGCATCCGGATAGGTAAATATAACATTTCTGAATTCGATTGTATCTTTCAAGGGTGCAAGTTCAAATGCGTCTGGTCTTTCTATTTCCGGACGTTGGTCGATGATGGAACAGACGCGCTGCGCCGCGGCATTAGCCTGTTGAATCTTATTCCATACACCGCTAGTTCGCCTGACTGATTCGGCTGAGCCACCAAGAAAGAACAGAAGCATGAAAAAATCAGCTGGTATCATCGTACCACCAAAAACCCAAACAGCACCGAATATCAATCCAATCGCCCCTGCCAGCATCCCGAGTGTCTCCAGTATCGGTCCGGCGGCAGAGTCAATCTTTGCTATCCGAAACTGCTGCTTCAAGAGCTTGCGGTTGATATCCTCAAACATACCATGCTCATACTTCTGCTGGTTATAGACCTTCACTATCTTAATCGCACCAATTGCCTCTTCCAGCTTGCCAAGCATAACCGCCCAGCTCTGAAGCGATCGCCTCGTCGCATGTCTCATCTTCTTGCCAAACCTGCCCAGAACAAACAATGAAATTGGTGCACCGCACAAAAATATAAGCGTTAGATGGTGGTCAACCAGCATTGCTGCCGCAATCAGCCCGGCAGCCTTCAACGGCTCGCGAAGCGCCTTGCCAAGCAGAACCTTTATACCGTTTCCTATTGAACTGGTATCACGCACAAGCCGACTGACGGTATCGCTGGGACCTTCGCTTGCGAAAAAACCTACCGGAATGCCCAGCGAATGTGCAAAGGTATCTTCCCGCAAATGGGCCAAAGCCGTATGCACTACTTTCTGAGCCGTATAATCCTGATAGAAGCTGGCGATGCATCTTATAACCGTAACCACCAGCATCAAGAGTAAGATAAATATCACCACATCCCTCTTGTGCTCTTTACTGTCATCGCTCGGAAGCAACCGCAAAACTCTCCGGGCAAAAGGAAAATAAAAGGGCATTTTCCCACAGAAAATCGTGCTTTTTTCAAGCTTATTGTGCCCTTGTTCGTCAGTCCGCTCAAATTGAATAACTATCTGGATGTCTTCTCTCGCCGTTGCCAACTCGCTAAGCAACCGATGTGACGGCACTCTGTCTCCGGCCCGGTGGACCAGACTACCACCGGCACCAACAATCCTATCATTATGCCTAAGCCCTGCCTTCTCGGCCAAACCGCCATGTTTAACCTCCGCAATGTGGAGATAATATGTAATCTCAGGATTATTTGGGTCAGACAAATCTATCGGGGCAGAAACGTAAAATTTTATCCCGTATCGCGATGAGCTAACCTTCCGGTAAATCCAGCCGTGCAACCCTTCGTCGCCCATCATCACCGTCAGCAACGGCGAAATCGTCGCAAAACTTAGAGAATACAAGACACTTATCAGCACTACACTGACCACAATCGTCATCAGCCTGTGCCATTGCGGCCAGATATACTCGAATACTCTCTTAAGTGCCTTCATAATAGTTATCTCCGGTTTTCTCAAGGCCAAATAACTATCCCCGGTGCGACTCGAACGCACAACCTCTGGCTCCGGAGGCCAACGCTCTATCCTATTGAGCTACGGGGACGAAAATCGTTTGCTTATCTATTACGCCAAAACGGCGAACAAGTCAAGCACATAGGCGTGATTTTACTGCTGCTGAATAACGCCCTCGTCAATTATACGGCCCATCACAAGTGCAGTTCAGCCAATTTCTTGCCAGCAGAGCCATATCTTTGAAGTTTACCTTGCTATCACGGTTTAAGTCACAACCGGCACAGTTCCAGTTAAGCCAGTCGCAATTATTGGTAATCCACTCGTACGACAACATTCTAAGGTCGTTTATATCCGTTCGGCAGTCACGGTTGATATCACCCTCAAGCCACGGATGCTCTGCATCTCCGCATTGGTTCGGCAAAGTATCAGGTACCGGATAAATATCATTAACATCAAATCCAAGAATTGCCCTTTGGGTGTCAAAAACAATGTTGTCATAGGGCCCCATTACAATATTAATGTCCATATCGTAGGAATAACCGAGAAAGTTGGCTCCAAATATTCCGTCAAGTATTATGGGCTCACCGGTACGTTCATCAATGGTTCCTATATCCAAGACGCCGACATAAGGATTGCCATATACCAGCTCAAAACCGTTAAGAGTAGGTATCGACACTGCGTCAATCAGGAATACCGGTACTAGAACCTGACCTCCGATACCTCCAACTGGGTAGTAAAATTCCGGTTCCACTATTGGGTCACCATTAGAATCGACAAGGCCGAGGGTCTCTGCCTGGGCGGTGGAAATCATACTGAGTTGAGCCCCTGTGTCCAAAAGCCAATCGCCGATAGAACTATTGCCTTGGTAACCGGTTTGAATGTTCTCGATGACAGGGTTATAGCCTAATACTGGTAGTGGGCCTTTGTTGTCTGGGTGTGAAGTATAAAGGAAATTGGTAAACCGCACCTTAACTTCAATATCAAGTTCCACAATGCTGGGGGCGTTCGACTCCACAATTTGTGTTACATAATACGGAATCTGTATTCCCAAAAAGTCAAATATTT
>CAZTWR010000217.1:0-3500 GCA_964618055.1 uncultured Pirellulales bacterium
GACTCATTGACGTCCCTGCTGAAAGGTGAATAATCAGCCCAACGTCTTTGCCTGCGCCTCTGTGGCCTGCCCGAACCATCCCTTTGTGCATCAGGATAGCGTTTGCTCCGCCGGCCACAACTTTAGAAACTGTAGTCCGCATATCTGCCAGCCCCTCAATAGGCCCGACTGTAACGCCGTGGTCCATCGGAACAATTACCGTTTTACCAGAATTGCGGTCGATTATTCTCTCCAGTCTTATCTTTTTTCCTATCATTGCTAAATCTCCAATCACAATTTTATTCGTAAAATCTACTCAAAGCTGCCAAAAACGCAAGAAAAAACTACCAAATTCCTATCCAACGGCCCCAGCTTCCATAGCTACCGTTGCAATATCTCCTTTCATAGCATATCATATCGTCAACTTATAACCCTATTATGAGCCGCGAGTGAAAAATGACATATTTAGCCGTTCCCATAGCAGCTAAGAACTTGAACCAGGCAAAGCAACAAATTAAAACCGCCAGAGCCGCAGGCGCTGAGATGCTCGAATTGCGAACTGATTATCTCGAAAATCTTAGCGTTGATTTGGTTAAAGATTTAATTGCTCAGACTAAAACTGCCACCCGCCGGCCATTGCCGATAATTGTAACCTGTCGTGACGTCAAGCAGGGCGGTGCGACTGGCTATCCAGACCAATTGCGAATCGATATACTTACCGCAGCCCTGAAAGCAGGCGTCGAGTTTATCGACTTCGAATATGAAAATTTCCTCTCCGCAGAAAATCAGGAAAAAATACAGAGAGCACTATCGCAGGTATCAAAGGGCCGATTGATTTTGTCCGCCCACAATTTCGAAGCGAAATTCCCTAACATCATAAAACTCCATCGTCACATCCAGACTTTATACCCGGCGGCGATTCCAAAGCTGGTTTACACGGCTAATCATATCAACGATTGTTTTGAGGCCTTTGATTTGCTGCATAGAACCAGTGGCGAGCGAATCGTTTTTTGTATGGGCGAGGCCGGGCTTATCAGCAGAATCATCGCGAAGAAGCTAAACTCTTTTGTTACATTCGCCAGCATTGACGGCAAGAGCGCAACCGCACCGGGGCAATTGACAATCGAGCACTTGAAAAAATTATATCGTTTCGATTCGATAAACGCTGAAACGGAGCTTTTCGGTGTGATTGCCGAGCCGGTCGAGCATTCGCTAAGTCCTGCGATTCACAATGCCTGCTTTGCAGAAAAAAATATGAATAAATTGTATTTGCCGTTATTAGTAAAAGGCGGCCAGCGGGAATTTGATTTTTTTCTGAACGGTATCATTGTGCGAAAATGGCTGAACTTCCGCGGCCTTAGTGTAACAATTCCGCACAAACAAAACGCCCTTAATTTCGTCAGAGAAAATCAGGGTTTTGTCGAACCTTTAGCTGAGAAAATCGGTGCCGTCAATACCATTATCATTGGCCCCGACGGCAATTTACACGCATATAACACCGATTACGCCGCTGCGCTGGACGCAATTATTTCAAAGCTAAAAACCACCAAAGCCAAATTGGCTAACCTTAATGTCGCAGTTATCGGCGCAGGCGGCGTGGCACGAGCCATAGTAGCAGGCCTAAGCGACGCTGGCGCCAAAATCACAATCTACAACCGCACTGTTGAAAAAGGTAAAAAACTCGCCGTCGAATTTGGTTGTGATTTTGCTCCCTTGGATGATTTACCAAGCCTCAAGGCGAAATTGCTCATAAACTGCACCAGTATCGGAATGCACCCGGATACTGATGCGACACCTCTGCCAAAAAAGTGTATCAAAAAAGATATGGCCGTCTTTGATACAGTCTATAATCCTCCACAGACCCTGCTCTTAAAGCAGGCCAAAGAGAAAAAAGCAAAAACAGTTGACGGCTTATCAATGTTCACAAAGCAGGCCGCCGCCCAGTTCAAACTCTTCACTGGCAGAGACGCCAATACAAAACTTATGCGAAAAACCATTTCTAATTGCCTCTCTCGATAATAACCGATATAATTTCCAGAAGTTACGGATGATTTCTGAGGTGAAAAGATGGCAAAGAAAGAAAAAGTTGTCTTAGCATATAGTGGCGGTTTGGATACCAGTGTGATTCTGCCCTGGCTTAAGGAGACCTACGGCTATGATGTAATAGCATTTGCAGCGGAGCTCGGTCAGGGCGATGAATTGGCCTATATCAAGAAAAAAGCTCTGCAATCCGGCGCGGTCAAATGCGTAATAAAAGACCTGCGGAAAGAGTTTGTAGAAGATTATCTCTGGCCAATGCTAAAATCCGGCGCAGTATATGAGGGTGGTTACCTGCTCGGCACAAGTATCGCCCGGCCGTTAATTGCAAAGCATCAGGTTGAAGTCGCCCATGCCGAAGGTGCTGCCGCCGTCGCCCACGGCGCAACCGGCAAGGGCAACGACCAGGTACGTTTTGAGCTGACATATATGGCTCTGGACCCATCCCTGAAAATTATAGCTCCCTGGAGAGACCCGAACTTTACGCTGACCAGCCGGGAGGCCGTCGTCGATTATGCAAAAAAGCACAAAATCCCCATCGACCAGAGCAAAAAGAAAATCTACTCGCGCGACCGCAACCTCTGGCACATCAGCCATGAAGGGGCTGACCTTGAAGACCCCGCCAATGAGCCAAAAGATGATTTGTTTGTAATATCGCGGCCGGTATCGAAGGCACCGGATAAGCCGGATTACGTAACAATAGGTTTCTACGAAGGTGTGCCAATAAAGCTCGATGGCAAATTGACAAGCGGCATTAGACTAATCGAAGCATTGAACCGGCTCGGCGGCAAACATGGAGTAGGGCAGCTCGATTTGGTCGAAAATCGTCTCGTTGGTATGAAGTCACGCGGTGTGTATGAGACACCAGGCGGAACGATTCTCGTCACAGCCCACAAAACCCTCGAGAGTCTCACGCTTGACAGAGAAACTATGCACTACAAACAGCAGCTTGCTCTAAAATACGCTGAACTGGTTTATTATGGCCAATGGTTTTCACCGCTGCGAGAGGCCCTTGATGCATTTGTTAATGTTACCCAGCGAAATGTCACCGGCGAGGTAAAGATGAAACTATTCAAAGGACAGTGCACGCCTGCTGGTGTAAAAAGTCCGAACAGTCTGTATCGGACCGACCTGGCAAGCTTCAAAATGGGCGCCGAATACCAGCCAACGGACGCAGCCGGCTTCATTCGTTTGTTTGGTTTGCCCCTGAAAGTGGCAGGGACGATTAAAAGGGGCAAAAAGAGATAAATTAGCTCCGGATTCTAACGCAAAGGAGGCGTTGTGGCAGTGCCGGATTGGATTTGGTTTGTTTTTATTTTTGCGTTTGGCTGTTGCGTGGGTAGTTTCCTGAATGTTGTCATTTATCGCCTGCCTCGCGATGAATCCTTGATAAAGCCGCCATCGGCTTGTCCTGTCTGTGGTAAGCACATTCGTTGGTATGATAATATACCACTGGTTTCGTGGCTGTTTTTAGGTCGAAAGTG
>CAZTWR010000218.1:0-3482 GCA_964618055.1 uncultured Pirellulales bacterium
TTAGGGCCAAGTAAAAAGTGGGTATTAGCAGCTATTGGGCTTTTATTGGCTCTGTTCATTCTGAAGATAGTATTGCTTTTGACCGCTAAGTCCAAAATTACAGTCGACTATGTCGCTGAGTATAACCGAACATCCCGTCCAAAAAATTATGACCCAAATGACAATGCTGCGCCATATTATCAAAAGGCATTTGACGCATTTGTTAAAATGCCTAACGAATTGCGAAACCTGTATATAGATTGGCCTGCGGATTACGACAATACCGAACAAACTTTGCTTGGAAAATGGCTTACTTCAAATACACTGGCCTTTGATTACTTCAAAAAAGGTATAAATAAACCTTATTACTGGACAGAGAAAAAATCCGAAAAAGACAACATTACAGACTATATTATACTTCCCGAGGAAACTAAACTTCGAGAATTAACCAAAGCACTCGGATGGGATGCCAAACTCAAAGCCAATAAAGGTAAATTTCGAATCGCCTTTGAGGATATTCTCAAGTGCTATAAAGCAGGCAACCATGAATGCCGTTCAAACCTGCTTTTGCTGGAACAACATTCCGGGCTTCGTATCAAACAAGACGCCGTTCGCAGTGCCTTTGTTATTCTGGATAAATCAAAAGTTGGCAGTGAAGCTTTGAAATTTTTCCATAATTCTTTACAGGCAGAATTTGACAACGATACTTATGTTCCGAGCGCACAAACAGAAAAATACTTTCTTTATGACAGAGTACAGCGACATTTCATTGACAACGGCAAAGGTACTGGGCGATTGGCATTCAGTGCAAGTCTTAAGTATATTACTCTCGGTAACACTTGGTCCAACCTTAAACACAAATTGTACTATTGTTTTGCAGGTCCGACCAAAAATGAGATTGTAGAGCAAATTGAGCGATTAATTGTTGTATCCGACCAAATGATGACCAAAACGCCTTGGCAAGTTAAAAGCGAGAGCAGAGATTACCTGAAAGAAATGCGAAACATCGAGGGAAGCAGAGACGTTTTAGAACAAATAAAGGGGAGCACAGAAAGTATTTTTCATAGTTATCATAAAACAAGAGCGCAGACGGAAGCCCTGATTGCAGTTCTCGCAGCCCTGCGCTATAAAGCTGACACTGACCAATTCCCTGCAACCCTTAATGAGCTTGTTTCCGCCGGTTACCTTCAATCTGTTCCAGCGGATCCATACAGCAATGGGCCTTTGGTCTATAAACTTACCGAGGATAACTTCAAACTTTACAGCGTCGGAGAGGATTTTGTCGACGATGATGGCTCAGTCAACGTTAAGACAGAAGATGCTCCGCGTCGAGACATTCTATTTTGGCCTGTTAGGCGCCTTGAGCACCTCCGTGAAAAATTTGAAAAACAAAAAGCGGAGGCCCGAAGGGAAATCGAAGAGGCAAATCGGCCTGACTAAGAACCTTAGAGAATTTTGAAAAGCGACTTCAAGGAATTAACACTGGCCAACCATAACTTTTATTTTGGCACGACCAGTAATGTCATACGTTTTCCGGACATTTTGCCTGGTCGTTCGACCTTGGCCAAATCCTGTAACGATTCAGTAATTTGCTCAAGCATCACATATCCATGGTCTTTATGCAGCATCTGACGTCCACGGAAGAATATTGTGAATTGTACCTTATGACCTTTCTGCAAAAATTCACGGGCGCGATTGAGCTTGATACCCAGGTCGTGTCTGTCGGTTTCGGGCCGGAGTCTAATTTCCTTCAGAGCTGTCGAATGGTATTGATGTTTTTTATGCGCTTCACGAACCTTGCGCTTTTGCTGATACAGCCACTTGCCATAATCCATTATCCTGCAAACCGGCGGGTCGCTCGCAGGTGATACTTCAACAAGGTCTAAACCAACCTCGCGAGCTCTGCTGAGTGCCTCATACGTATTTACAACGCCGATTTGATTGTTTGATTCGTCGATTAGCCGAACTATGCTGGCCCGAATCCCCCCATTTACCCTTAATCCCTGTTTGCTAATTGTGCACCACCTTACCTTTCTAAAAAGAAGCAAAATAATTAATCATTTTTAACGTTTTTTCCAATTATCAATTTTCAAACGCTAACTCTATTTTTTTATCGGCAATTTTAAGTTTTGTAATTGTAATAAATTTGTCAATCTCCACTGTTTTAGTTTCTTTATCTCCTCGGATTCTTAAATTGACGGTATTGGACTGAGCCTCTTTAGGCCCGACTATTAACATGTAAGGTAACTTCTTGCCATGGGCTTTAGCAATTTTAGCGCCTATTTTCTCATCCGACAGGTCACAAGTACACCGCAGTTGCGCATCTTTTAGCTTCTCTTGAACAATTTTCGCATAATCATTGCTTTTTTCGCTTATCGGCATAATTCTTACCTGCTCCGGCGAAAGCCATAGCGGCAAATTGCCACCATAGTGTTCTATAAGAATGCCAATAAACCGTTCGAAAGACCCCAAAACCGCTCTATGAATCATAACGGGTGTTTTCTCGGTATTATCCTTATCGGTATATACTAAGTCAAAGCGCTGCGGCATAGAAAAATCCAGTTGAATTGTGCCAAGTTGCCACGACCTTTTTAGGCAATCTCTGATATGAAAATCTATCTTGGGTCCATAAAATGCACCGTCACCTTCATTGATTTTGTATTCAATTTTCTTGTGCTTTAGGGCATCCTTCAGTGCGTTGGTAGAGATATCCCAAATCTCATCCGAACCTATGTGTTTTACGGGTTTGGTAGACAACTCAATATGAAAATCTTCGAACCCAAAGGCACGATATATCTCAAAGGTAAGCTCAATGACACCTATTATTTCGGCCTCTATTTGCTCGGGGGTGCAGAAAATATGGGCATCGTCCTGGGTGAACTGTCTTACTCTGAAAAGCCCATGCATAACACCGCTGGCCTCATGTCTATGCACCAAGCCAAGCTCAGCAACACGCATCGGAAATTCCCGATATGAATGCTGTCGGGTTTTATAAACCAGGCAGCCGCCGGGACAGTTCATTGGCTTTATCGCATAATCGGTATCATCGAACCTGGTAAAGTACATATTCTCTTTGTAATTGTCCCAATGGCCGCTTTTGTGCCAAAGCTCTTCGTTGAGAATAATAGGCGTCTGGATTTCCTGATAACCATATTTATCGTGCACACTGCGCCAGTAGTCCACGATAGCGTTCCAGATAATCGTTCCCTTAGGGTGAATAAACGCAAAGCCCGGACCGGCTTCGTTAAAACTGAATAAATCCAATTGCTTGCCTAAAACACGGTGGTCACGCCTTTTTGCTTCTTCTAATCTTTGCAGGTAGTCGTCAAGTTCCTTTTTAGTTGGCCAGGCGGTGCCATAGACACGCTGAAGCATTTTTTGTGTGGGGTCACCGTGCCAATAAGCGCCGGCTACCGACATAATTTTAAAGGCAGTGATTTTGCCGGTGCTGGGCAAATGCGGACCCCGACATAAATCCTCAAAGCCATCTCCATGCGAATAAA
>CAZTWR010000219.1:0-3469 GCA_964618055.1 uncultured Pirellulales bacterium
CCGCCGAACATCCCCGGCCCAAAAACCGGTGTCCAGATGGGATAACCCATAGCATGAACAACGCGTCCCGAGGTGAATTTGCTATACTGCTCACCGCTTACCTTTATAAGTTCCTTAACGCCCACCGAGTAGAGTTGAGGCGACTGTCTTTGCAGATGAGCTTTTTCCACGAATTTTTCTGTCAAAAGCCCATCACAACCTTCGGCAAGCACAATGAAGTCGGCGTCTATGATTTCACCTTCGACGAAGTTAGGCTGTTTATTGCCCTCTTTATCAAGCCCTTGGTCAACGAGCTTGATACCTTTTGCCGTATTTGTTGATTCATCGAGAATGATATCTTCAGCTGCAAAGCCGGTCAGCACTTCGGCGCCGAGCTCTTTTGCAAGCTGGCCCATCCATTTAGTCAGCTTGCTTATCGATACAATGTAGTCGCCCTTGTGTATCATTTGGCCAAAGCCCAGCCCGAGTTTTCTGGCAAACTTAATCACAAAGAAGATATTAAATGATATCTTCTTTCCCAGAAAGAACATCACATTATCTTTGCTAACCTTCTCTGCCAACACATCTTTAGCCTGCTCGCTATCCTGCCATCCCGGAACAGTTGAGTCCAGCAGGGTATGCAGCGGTTCAGCTTCCAAAACCGCTCCGGAGAGATTATGATTGCCCAGGTCGGCGGCCTTTTCTATCACGCAAACCTCAATGTCCGGCTTTTGCGATTTGAGTTGTATTGCACAAGACAAGCCAGCGGGACCCGCACCAACTATCAGAACCTGCACTTTGTTGTAATCTTTATCGTTCGACACCTTTTATTTGGCCTCTAACACCTGAACCAACTGTGGCACTATATCTTCTACGTTGCCGACAATATAGTAATCGCACTGCTTAAATATCGGTGCGTTTGGGTCGCTGTTGATGGCGACTACGGTCTCGGTGTTTGCAACACCTATCATATGCTGAATAGCACCGGATATTCCCAAAGCAATGTAAAGTTTTGGGCCGATGGAAGTGCCGGTTTGTCCTACCTGGTGCGCCCGTTCAACAAAGCCCTGCTCCACCGCCGCCCGCGAGGCGCCTCTTTCAACCTGTGTATCCAGCTTTTTGCCGAGACAGCCGCAAAGTGAGCCCACAAGCCGTTCGTAGTTGTCCCGGTTTTGCATCCCCTTACCGCCGCTGACAATTGCCTCAACACCGAAGTTTACATCACCGGCGCCCAATTCCGTTTTTATAACTTCCAGGCTAATATCATCATCGCAAAGCTGGACTTTGTGTTTGATGATTTTGCCTGTTCTTGACTGGTCCGGTGGCAGTCTCTTCATAACTCCCGGCCTTGCCGTAGCCATTTGCGACTTTGAATCTTTCGTGTAGATAGTTGCCATAACATTGCCGCCCAGCGCCGGCCTGGTCTGCAGAATGATAGCTATGCGGCCCATTCGTGAACTATCCCTGATATCGAATGAAGTGCAGTCGGCGGTAAGTCCACAGCCAACTCTGTAGGAGACCATAGGCGCTAGCATTCTGCCCCGAGCTGTCGCACCGAACAGGACAATTTGTGGCCAGTACGTACTGATGCAATCGGCAACAGCTTTGCGATACGCAGTCGAGTCAAATATACTTAGCAGTTTGTCCTCGATGGTGTAGATACTATCCGCACCAGCGGCGATTAATTCTTTTGCCATTTGCTCGACCCGGTGCCCTGCTAAACATACACCTACTTTGGTCTCTAAAGAGTCCGCAAGCTCACGGGCCTTGCCTATAAGCTCAAACGTTGCCGGATGCACTGCACCGGAATCGTGCTCAGCGACAACCCAGACCTCACCGGCAAAGCTGGAGTCGGTTAACTGCAGGCCGTTTATCATATCCTCCAATGCTTTCTTATGGAAACGCTCACCCGCAGCAGCAAGGAGCCTTTTCTTAATATACTCATCAATCTGGCTGATTTCGCTAATGCCTAATTCCTTTAGCGTCTGGGATAGAATTTTAAAATCCTCGTTCTCCTTTTTTGTGCTCTCGAAGCTTCTGTCAAACCTGTCCGCTCGCCTGCTCGGCAAAACGTAGCGACTTGTTTGACCGCCGTCACTCCGGCCAATTTCTCCTGCGCTGCTTTTGAAGCTGTCAACAAGCAATTTTGCTAATGATTTTGCATCACCGACTTGCTCGCATTTTCTGGTGCTTTTGCCGGGGGGGAAAACTCGGATTACACGTGTTTTTGAGCCTTTAGCCCCGATGTGAGTCGCTTTGATATCATCACCGCTCCAGCAAATAATCCCCATCTTATTTGCCTGTCGTGTCGCTGCGAACGTTGCAAACAAAGGATACTCATATTTGGCAACGGTGATTATCACTGGTAATTTTTTAACAGCAACCACCTGACTGCCGCCGCTGATAATCCGTGTGAATTCAAAACGGCCAGACTTGAATTTAGCCTTGGTGACATAGGCTATGCACGGCAGAGACAGCTCCTCAGCAATTTGCGGAGGTACCTGAGCAGTATCGCCGTCCACTGATTGCATCCCACAAACCACATAATAATCACTGTCTTCATTTAGGATTTCTTTGACTATTCTTCTGATGGCAAAAGCTAAGGGATTCGCTGTTGCCACGGTGTCTGCTCCGCCCAGAGCTTTGTCGGTCAATAGCACCGCCATATCAGCACATCTGCTGAGGCTATATCGCAGAACTTCTTCAGCCATCGGTGGTCCCATAGTCAGAGCTATGATTTGACCGTCCTCACCGCTTTCTCGCTTCATCTGGTTTGCGAAAGCCAGTGCCTGCGCGTCCAGCTCGTTGATTACGCTGGCCAACCGGCTTCTAATAAGCGTTCCGGTCTCAGGGTCGAATGCATTATCGGTGATTTGTGTTACGTCGGGAACCTGTTTTACCAAAACTATGTAATTACTCATATTTCGTGTTGCGTATATCGTACCCGGTTTTTGGTTAGCTCAAGCCTCAATCTTAAAACTACGAGTATCCTACTACCTACGATATTATTAGAGCTAATAGATATTAGGACAACAAAACAAGTAAATATATCACTGTCCTGGATTTTTGCAAATAGTATAAATTTGCTCTATATGCTATTGTTTCATCGTAAAATTGTGTGTTTAGTTAAAAAGTTTAATTTATGGCTTGTTTCGGACTGTGAAATAGTGTTTAATCCCGGTTTTGGTTGTGATAAAAGTAAATGTAAGCAGGTTAATAATTGTTGCGAGGTGAGCAGAGATGGCGGATTTGAAGGCGCTGGCTGATGCAATTATTAAGGGTGACCAAAATGCCGCAGTAGAAATCACCAAAGCAGCTCTTGATGAAGGCACAGCAGCTAAAAGTGTTCTCGATGATGGATTAATCGCAGGTATGGACGTCGTTGGCGACCGTTTCAAAAAGAATGAGATTTACATACCTGAGGTGCTTATCGCTGCCCGGGCAATGAAATCGGCGATGGAAATCCTTGAGCCGGAGCTTACCAAGGCCG
>CAZTWR010000220.1:0-3467 GCA_964618055.1 uncultured Pirellulales bacterium
GAACAACAAACGCCAGATTGATATCTTAGTATGGAACACAGATGCCCAATCTGCAAAAAAACAGTCAAAATATCATCTAAAAAGCAATCCGAGGAAGCAGAATTCTTTCCTTTTTGCTCACAGCGGTGTAAACTGATGGATCTGGGGGTTTGGCTGGATGGCAAATACAAGGTAGTTTCAAAGCCGTCCGATACTCTCCCAGATACCCCCGCTGATGAGCGGTAAATGACAATATTCAAAAATAAAATATTATAAAATTTGTTGAAACCGGCCGATAATAAACTATATTCTTTGCATAACCGTGAACAATAGTGGTCTTTTTGAAAGGATGCAAAATGGGCAACGGAAAAGAATCTTTCCAAGTTTTTGACAATCTTTTATTCCCCAAAATATTCCAAACTTTCCGTATGGCTATTCAGCCAAGTAAATTGATAATCGCTTTTGTGGCACTGGCTATTATATGCCTGGCTGGCTGGATTATGGACTTTAGCAGAACAGTTATTGCCGTACCAGAGACACAAGGTGAAATTACAGAGTTACAAATTTATGTGACCAACCCACACAAATTAAAGTCACACATTGAAGATTATAAGGAAAGTGGCGGGCGTAGAGGCGTATTTTCTACACTTTGGCGTTTCGGCTCTGCAAAATTTCACGATGCACTAAAGTCGCTATTCGCGTTTGACCTCCCGCGCGTGGCGGTAAATATCGCAGAGTGTTTCAAAGCTGTGAGGTGGGCACTCAGGTACCATTACATTTATAGCATCATATTTTTTGCAATAACACTTGCCGTGATTTCCATTGTGGCCGGCAGCTTATGTCGAATCGCAGCGCTCCAATTCGCACGGGGGGAAAAACCCGGCATGACTGAGGCGCTGCGCTTCAGTGCAAAAAGATTCTTGAGCCTTTTCGCCGCACCCTTGGCACCGGTCGGCATAATTATCTTTATAGGCCTCTTTGTTTTCCTTTTGGGACTGATAGGTAACATCCCAAGAGCTGGCGAGTTGATAATGGGTATCTTTATGCTGCTGGCTTTAATTGCAGGGTCGTTGATAGCAATCGTTTTGATAGGAACGGTTGCTGGATTTAACTTGATGTTCCCTGCCATTGTCTATGATGGCTCAGACTGTTTTGATGCGATAAGCCGTTCCTTTAGTTATGTATATTCAAAGCCGTGGCGAATGGGCTTTTATACCGCGATAGCTGTAGTTTATGGTGCAATTTGTTACACATTCGTTCGGTTTTTTATCTTTTTGTTGCTCTGGGTTACTCGCTGGTTTTTACAGCTTGGCGTCTGGGTCGACAATAGCAGTAAAGAGGTCAATAAACTTACCGCAATCTGGCCGGCGCCAAGCTTTACGGGTTTGCGCGGTCCATCAAGTTGGGCGGCAGCTAACTGGTCGGAATCATTGGCAGCCTTTCTGATTTATTTAGTCTTATTAGTTGCTGTTGGCTTATTAGTTTCTTTTGTAGTAAGCTTTTATTTTTCCGCCAACACCGTAATCTACGCACTTATGCGCAATAGAGTTGACAATACCGCTCTGGAGGACATTTACACCCCTGCTGCCGAGGTCGAAGCGGAGCCGACTGCTACTGAATCTGAGCCTGAAAAATCGCAGTCGCAGGCCGAGTCAGAAACGCAGCCGGGGCCATCAGCTTCGGACCAGTAGTAGAACAAAAGGCTATATGATGTTCCTCAGGCTTCCAATGGTGTAATGATAATTTCTTGACACATGCTTAAGTTGTTGTTAAATTTAAGCTTGTGAGAAATCAAGGGGAGAAATTATGGCGCTGGTAAAATATGCCTGACTCAAACGTAAATATACAGCTAAAAAATAAGAATCAAAACCAGTCAGAAATAATAATACCCCCAGCAGCGTTGCTGCGTTATCGCAAATTCCTGATTATATTTGCTCATATAGTTGTTTTTGCTATCTCTTTGATGCTTTCCTTCCTGGTAGCAAACAATATGCGGTTCAGACGAGCCTGGCTTGTAGACCTATATCCCACTTTACTGCTGTTTTTTCTCACCGTCAAGCTGCTGGTATTTTGGCTTTTCAAGCAATATCGTGGCTGGTGGCGCTATGTGGGGATTTCCGATCTTCTTGGGATACTACGGGCATCACTGGTCAGCACTTTGATTATCGTAGCTTTATGGTTTGCAATGGGCTACATCGACCCTGTTCGTGTAAATTTACCGCCGGGTTTGGAGAGTCCTGCTGAGGGTGTATGTATGGCCGATATGTTTGCTACGGTTTTGCTGCTGGCTGGGCTGCGAATGCTAATAAGGCTATACCATGAGGAGTTTCGCACCGTCGAAAGCGGTCGGCTGAAACGACTTCTTATAGTCGGAGCAGGTGACCCCGGAGAAGCATTCCTGCGAGAAATCCACCGTAAGCCCGTCGCTGAATACGAGGTGATCGGGTTTATCGATGACCACCCCCAGAAACAAGGCACTAATATCCACGGAATGCCGGTGCTCGGCACTGTTGAGCAACTACCCAAAATCTGCAAGGACCGCAACATCGAAGAAGTTGCCATCGCAATGCCTTCTGCTGACCCTAAAGAGCTAAGACATGTTATTCAGGTATGCGCAGGCATTAAAATTCGGTTCCGGACCGTACCATCAATTACCGATGTTTCTCGTATCCGAGACGTAGATATTAATGATTTACTCGGCAGAGAAGCTGTCCAGCTCGAGCTCGACCTAATAGAAGCTTTTGCTAAGGATAAAATAATTCTTGTTACCGGTGCTGGTGGCTCCATCGGTTCAGAAATGTGCAGGCAGGTATGTAATTTTAACCCGAAGTTACTTTTGCTCATCGAGCAGGCTGAAAATCCACTGTTTGATATAGAGCGGGAATTGCATAAGCAATTTCCCCAGGTCGCTATAAAGGCGATTATTTGCAACATCACCGACAAAATATGGGTTGAGGAAATTTTTGAAAGGTATAAACCACAGGTTGTTATTCACGCTGCTGCTCACAAACACGTGCCTTTGATGGAGCTAAACCCCGGAGAAGCTATCAAAAACAATGTTGTAGGCACGCAGGTTGTTGCTGATGCCGCAGACCACTACGGCAGTACTAATTTTGTAATGATAAGCACCGATAAGGCTGTTAACCCTACCAGCATAATGGGCTCATCTAAGCGAATAGCTGAAATGCGTATTCAGGATTTAAGCAGAACAAGCAAAACGCATTTTGTCACCGTGCGGTTCGGCAACGTGCTTGGTTCTACCGGCTCGGTCATACCTATCTTCAAGAAACAGATAGCTGAGGGCGGCCCCATAACTGTTACGCATCCTGAGATGAAGCGGTATTTTATGACCATACCGGAAGCAAGCCAGCTCGTTCTGCAAGCGGCAACGATGGGGAAAGGCGGTGAAATCTTTGTGCTTGATATGGGTGAGCCGGTAAAAATTGTAGACCTGGCCAGAGAACTTATTACACTCAGCGGTTTCGGAG
>CAZTWR010000221.1:0-3466 GCA_964618055.1 uncultured Pirellulales bacterium
AACAGTTGTGTATCTATTCGCGAGCAGTCTGTACTTTTTGGCAGGCCCCGCAGGTCTGCTTCTATGCCGAGTCCGCCAGCAAAGGCCATCTCCGCCAGCGCCACAGCCAGACCACCCTCCGAGCAATCGTGACAGCTGACTATAAGACCCTTTGCAATTGCGCCGGCAATTCTCTCAGCGATTTTAGGAGATGTTTCTAAATCCACTTTCGGGATATTAGCTCCGAGTTGACCATGGATTTTGTAATAGTGCGAACCACCTAATTCATTTTTGGTTTCGCCCACCACAAAGAGAAAATTACCTCCCTTTTTTGCATCCATTGTTACGCACTTATTGGTATCATCGACTATCGATATTGCACTTATCAAAAGTGTTGATGGAATGGAAATCTGCGTTCCGTCTTCGCAGGAAAACTCATTGTTTAGCGAATCTTTGCCGGAGATGAACGGCGCATCAAAAGCAATTGCGCCATCATAACATGCCTGCGCCGCCTGAACCAATGGCCCAAACGTTTCAGGCTTTGTGCAATTGCCCCAGCAGAAATTATCCAGCAGGGCAATCCTGTCGACTCGTCCACCTACACATACCAAATTCCTGATTGCCTCATCGATACCAGCCAGTGCCATCCAGTACGGGTCAATATCACCATACAGTGGATTCATTCCGCAACTAATGGCAAGACCTTTATCCGAGTCGAACTTAGGCTTTATCACCGCTGCGTCACTTGGCCCATCGTTGTTTACACCTGTTAGTGGTTTGACGACCGAACTGCCCTGAACTTCGTGGTCGTATTGCCGGATTACCCATTCCTTGCTGGCAACGTTATAACAGGAGAGAATCTGCAAAAGTTCATCTCCGTAATTATCTTTCTCAGGTATACTCGGCTCAGAAAGCTCCGGAGTTTTCCACACCGCCTTACGCCGAATTTTTGGCACACCGTCGTGCAGGAAATCCATATCCATTTCAGCTACCTGCTGGCCGTTATATCGCAATATCAGTTTTTTATCATCGGTGAATCTACCTATTACCGTTGACTCGACATTTTCGTCATCGAAAATTTTCTTTATTGCTTTTAGATTTTCGGGCTTGACGGCTATGACCATCCTTTCCTGTGCTTCACTTATCCAGATTTCAGCATAGTTAAGTCCAGCGTACTTTAACGGGACTTTTTCCAAATCGACTTCTGCCCCGAGGTCTTTACCCATCTCGCCCACTGCGCTGCTCAGTCCCCCGGCTCCGCAATCGGTAATTGCCTCGTATAATCCAGCTTCATTTGCCGCAAGCAGCACATCGAGCATCTTCTTCTCTGTTATTGCGTTGCCGATTTGAACAGCGTGGGAAAAGATTGTTTCGTACTCGTGGGTTATCTCGCCGCTCGAAAAAGTTGCTCCGTGTATCCCATCTCGTCCTGTTCGCCCACCGACTACTATAATCAGGTTCCCACTTTGCGGATTTTTAAAGCATTTATTCTTGTCCATCAGGCCGATATTGCCGCAGTAGACCAGCGGATTACCGAGGTATCTGTCATCGAAGTAAATCGCCCCGTTGACAGTTGGTATTCCCATTCTGTTGCCGTAATCGCGAACGCCAGCCACAACACCTTTCATAATTCTTCTCGGATGCAGAACTCCCTTGGGGATTTCTTCCAGCTTCTTGTCGGGTTCGCCGAAGCAAAATATATCTGTGTTGGCAATGGGTCTTGCACCTAACCCTGTCCCCATTGGATCGCGAATTACACCGCCGATGCCAGTGGCTGACCCCCCGTAGGGGTCTAGTGCGGAAGGGCGATTATGGGTTTCGACCTTAAAACAGACTGCCGAATCCTCGTCAAATTCCACTACGCCAGCGTTATCGGAAAAAACAGATATGCACCATTCCTTCCGAAGTTGCTGGGTAGCTTTGAAAACAGTCTCTTTCAGCAGATTTTCGAAGTGCACCTCCTCGCTATCGATTGACATATCAACGGCGCTTTTAAGCGTTTTATGGACACAATGCTCACTCCAAGTTTGTGCAATTGATTCAAGTTCGACATCGGTGGGTTCTCTGCCGAGCTGCTTATAGTGTTTTTGGATGGTCTGCATCTCGACCATGTTAAGAAACAGGTCCTTTTCTTTGCTCAAAGCTACAAGGCCATCATCATCGAGTTCGCACACAGGCCAGTGTACTATCTGCAATTCGTATGGTTTAAGATGCGGGCTTGGGGGCTCAGCTTCGCTTCCGATTATTACGTCTTCGATGCAATCGTTTGCCAGTATTTTTTTTGCGATTGTGTTTGTCTGACTTCGGCTAATATCGCCTAATAGAACGTATTTCCGTGCTGTTCGCACATTATTGGCCGTTACACCCATATCGGCTATTGCAGCCATCACCGATTCAGCCACAGGGTCGGTAACGCCGCTTTTCAAGTGCACCTCTATTAGTGTTGCTTTCGCCAGCCCAGCCGGTGGGCCGCTCCTGCCTATATAATATTCTTCGCAAACAGTATCGGTTAAGAGCTCTTTGGCCAAACGCTCGGCAAAACCTTTATCTAAGTCAGCCTCAATCAAAAAAACTTTGGCTGATTGAACCGCTTCGACTGAATGGATGCCTAATTCCCTGATATCTTCCAATACGCTGTTGCCGTGAACATCAGCAAATCCTGCTCGATTAAAAACCTCGAAACGCCATTGCCTCACGATATTAATTCCTTCTTTTTCATTTTGTAGCTTATCAGTGCGCTGCGTTTGCTTCTTGCCGCCCCCAGCAGCTTTTCAACTTGCTTTTTGTTGCCGTTTTTGATTGCTTTTTTCAGTTTTCCTAATTCAGCTATAATCTTATCGATGCCTCTGGTGGTATTATTTGCATTTGTCGCCAATACATCAGCCCAAATGTTAGCTGGTCCGGATGCTATTCTCGAGGTATCCATAAAGCCTTTGCCGGCAAACTTGAGTTCTTTGGCGCTGCTGGCATTTATCAATGCCGCTGCTACTATATGTGGCAGATGACTTACATTTGCAAAAATCCTGTCGTGCTCAGCAGGTCTCATCAATTTGACACAGCATCCAAGCTTCGACCAAAATCTCTTAAGAGTTTGCACTACCTGGCGGTTGGTTTTTTTCGTTGTTGTTAGAATACAGGCAGCCTGCTCAAACAAATCGTCTCTGGCAAACTCGATACCTCTTTGTTCTGAACCGGCAATTGGATGAGAGCCGATATAGTGAACGGTTTTCGGCAGTTTCTTCGCCGCCCAGCGATGTGGCAGAACCTTTGTTGAGCCGACATCAGTAACAATGCAGCCGCTTGGCAACGCATCACTAATTTCGCTGAAGATTTGCTCAAATGTACATATAGGCATAGCCAGAATGACAAGGTCTGCACCAGCGACGCTCGTCTTTATATCACCGGTGATTTCCGTTGCGACCCCTAATTGTCGAGCTTTTCGACGAGTAGCGGAGCGGTGGGTGTAACCTACCGTTTTCACGCCGGC
>CAZTWR010000222.1:0-3431 GCA_964618055.1 uncultured Pirellulales bacterium
AGTGGTTCACGGCCCGGTATAAATGTCGGCCGGAGACCATCCGGACGTCGATGAATTTAGCAAACGCATTGAAAAAGAGCTCGTTGCTGCAAACGTTGACCTTGTCATCCAGGGCGGCTGGCTTTGCCTCTGGAAAATACCAGCCCGATACGAAAACTGCGTGATGAACATACACCCAGCACTGCTGCCAAGCTTTGGTGGAAAAGGTATGTGGGGACACCACGTCCACGAGGCGGTTCTCGCAGCCGGATGCAAAATAAGCGGCTGCACGGTGCATTTTTGCACGAATGAATATGATAAAGGACCAATAATTGTCCAGCGAAGCTGCCCGGTCAAAGATAATGACAGCCCCGAAACGCTTGCTGCGAGAGTCTTTGAGCAAGAATGTATCGCATATCCACAAGCTATAAAACTGTTCGCAGAAGGTAAATTACTCGTCCAAAACGGCAAAGTAAAAATAAAATCGTGAAGCGTTAATCGTCAATCGCATCCCGACCAAGATGCAAAATACAAACAACGAGATATGAGATATGAACCCCGTTAGAAGCTCAATGAAAAACGGGGTTAATACAAAAAGGGTAAAATGATGCAAGAAATGGAAGGTTCCTAACGGGGTGAATAGACGACAAAAAACCATATTAAGAGATATCACAACTGTAATAGTTATTACAGCTATTGCAGTCGTAGCAATGATTAACCTCAAAAACTGGGTCAACCGCTCAGAAGCAATGCGGGCAATGGAGCAGTTCGGCCAAATAGTCCTACAGTACCGAAAAAACCATGGCTCTGTCCCCCCTGAATCCTATGTCGATAGAATCAAAGAAGAATTAGAAGGGCGCGTTCGGCTCGGCAAAGTGAATTATAGGGCTCAATGGCTTGATCTTGAATCTACGCCCGACGAAATTTTGGCTTACACTGAAAGACATCACCGTTCATGGCTGCTCGGCAAAGGATATATTGTCCTTCGGCTGGATGGCCGCGTAGAGTGGATGGACAAGCACGAGTTCGAGACCCTCTTAGCTCAACAGCAAAGCGCTCAAGAAATTGAAATGCTACACAAAGAATTGAAACAATCACCACCGCTCTTTTAATCTTACTTCCAGTCCGTAGATGCCTTTTTTCGTAAAACGCAGCTCGAAAAGTCAGCCTTAGTCCCCACTATTGTGATTGTGAGACGGCCTGTTTGCTTTCCTCAGTCTCCTTTATCTTCACGCCCTCAAACTTCAGGTGCTCTTCGTCCTGCACGTCAATCTTTATCAGCTTCTCGTCCTTGAATCGTCCTCGCAGCAAGCTCTCCGAGAGCGGGTCCTCAATATAGTGCTCAATCGCTCTTCGCAGCGGCCTTGCCCCAAATTCCGGATTGTACCCTTTGTCGATAAGAAATTCCTTTGCCTGCTCGGTGAGTTGCAGTTTCAAGCCGTGCTCAATTAACCGCTTGAAGACCTTTGCTGACTCATAATCAACGATAATCTGCAGGTCCTCTCTGGTCAGTGCCTTTAGCACGATTGTCTCATCGAGTCTGTTTAGGAACTCCGGCCTGAAATGCCTCTCAACCTCTTTATGCAGCATCTCTTTCATTTTTTCGTAGTTAGCTTCTGGTGTTTTCTTTCCGAATCCGAACCCGGAGCTGTTTTTAATCAAATCAGCCCCGATGTTACTTGTCATAATTAGAACGACGTTTTTAAAGTCGACGTGCCTACCGAAGCTGTCGGTCAACCTGCCCTCATCCATAATCTGCAGCAGTATATTGTACACATCGGCATGAGCCTTTTCAATTTCATCGAGCAGCAACACGGCGTATGGCCTTCTTCTAATTCTTTCGGTCAATTGTCCTCCTTCTTCGTACCCGACATATCCCGGCGGAGCCCCGACTAATCTGCTTACATTATGCTTTTCCATAAATTCGCTCATATCAATCTGTACGAGTGCGTTCTCATTACCGAACATAAACTCAGCGAGCGATTTTGCCAGCAGGGTTTTTCCTACCCCGCTTGGTCCGAGGAAAATAAAGCTTCCCATCGGTCGATTTGGGTCTTTAATACCGCTTCTTGCTCTTCTGACCGCTTTAGCAACAGCGTTAATGGCCTCATCCTGCGAAACGACCCGCTTATGCAGCTCAGCTTCGAGTTCCAAAAGTCTCTGAGTTTCTTTCTTCTCCAGTCTGGTCAACGGCACCCCGGTCATCTTGCTGACGACCTCAGCAATAATCTCGGTGTCCACCGTACCGGTAGCCTCTTTATTCTCTTCGTACCATTTTTTATGCAGCTGTGTCTTGTCGGTGAGAAGCTGTTGAGCCTCATCCCTCAAAGCAGCGGCTCGTTCATAGTCAGCGTTTTTTACAGCCTCATCCTTTTCCCTCTGTAGTTTTTCAATCTTTCCTTCCATTTCGGTCAAATCCGGCGGTGGAGTCATATTCTTCAGTCGCACTCGAGCCCCAGCCTCATCGACCACATCGATTGCCTTGTCAGGCAGACACCGCCCGGTGATATATCTGCTGGAGAGTTCAACTGCCTGATATAGTGCCTCGTCGCTGAATCGCACTCTATGGTGCGCCTCATATCTATCCTGCAGCCCTCGCAGTATCGCCAGCGTTTCATCTTTTGTAGGTGACTCAACGATTATGGTCTGGAATCGTCTTTCGAGGGCCCCGTCTTTCTCAATATGTTTTCGATACTCATCTAGTGTTGTAGCCCCAATACATTGTACTTCTCCGCGAGCTAATGCCGGCTTTAGTACATTTGAAGCATCGATAGCCCCCTCAGCGCCTCCAGCTCCGACGAGGGTGTGGAGCTCATCGATGAAGAGTACGACGTTCTTTGCTCTTCTAACCTCGCTAATGACGGCCTTTATTCGCTCCTCAAATTGCCCCCGATATTTGGTTCCGGCGACCATCATCGCCAAATCCAGCACGACGATTCTTTTGTCTTTGAGTATTTCGGGCACTTGTTTATTAACGATTTGCTGGCTGAGTCCCTCGACGATAGCGGTCTTTCCGACCCCGGCTTCTCCCAAGAGGACAGGATTGTTTTTTGTCCTTCTGCAGAGAATTTGTATTAATCTCTCAATTTCATTTTTTCTTCCAATTACAGGGTCGAGCTCATTATCAGCCGCTAACTGGGTCAAGTCTCTGCCAAAACTGTCCAGAGCCGGGGTCTTGCTCTTAGGCCTACGGCCTATGGCTGGACCAACCTTCATTCCCAGAGCAGCAGGGCCACCCTCCATCCCAGCTCCAAGTAAATTCAAGACTTCCTGACGCACATCCTCAAGTTTCAAGCCCAGATCCAAAAGAACCTGAGCCGCTATCCCTTCGCTCTCTCGCAGTATCCCCAGCAGTATATGCTCGGTCCCAACGTAGTTATGGTTCAGCGCCCTTGCTTCTTCAATCGCATATTCAATAACCTTCTTGGCTCGCGGGCTCTGGGGAAGTTTGC
>CAZTWR010000223.1:0-3421 GCA_964618055.1 uncultured Pirellulales bacterium
CAAGCAGTTGCACAATGTCTGTGTGTCCCATCTTCTTTGCTATCTTCAATGCTGTCCATTCGATATTGTTGATTGTTGCCTTCGCATTTACATCAGCGCCCTTTTCTAAAAGCAGCTTGATGACCTCTGTATGGCCATTCTGTGCAGCCACTATTAGAGCTGTTGCGCCGTCGTTAGTTTTGGTGTTGACATCAGCACCCTTTTCCAGCAGAAGCTTAACTACATCCGTGTGGCCTTCCTGCGCTGCCATTATTAGGGCGGTTATACCGTCAATAGTTCTTTTCAAATTGATCTTAGCACCCTTCTCCAATAGGAGCGAGACAACCTCTGTATTACCCTCTTGGGCTGCTAATATTAGGGCCGTTCCGATTTTGATAGAATCAGTATCGGGTTTAGCACCATTTTCCAGAAGGAGATTGACTATTTGGGTTTTGCCCATGTATGACGCCCACATTAGAGCCGTTAAGCCGTCGTTATCCCTTGCATTGACATCAGCGCCTTTTTTCAGCAAAAACTTAACGATTTTAGCATCATCTTCACTCACAGCCATAATCAAAGCTGTTTTTCCGTTTTTATCCTTGTCGTCGACGGAGGCATCTTTTTCCAGAAGGAGCTTCACAATTTCAGTATGGCTTTTCGTATCCATGATGCGGCTGGAATCGCCGGGCCCAAAAAAGACCTCAACAATATCAGGTTCATATTCACCCGCAGCTATCATCAAAGCCGTCCTACCGTTTTTATCTTTATCGTTGATATCAGCACCTCTTTCCAAAAGAAGTTTAACAATCTCAGTATGACCTTTTCTGGCTGCTATCATCAGTGCTGTTTCGCCGTCGTTTGTTTCTGCATTGACATCGGCTCCTTTTGCCAGAAGAAGTTGGGCAACTTCTTCTTTTTGGTTCTTACTTGACTTCGCTGACATCATTAGAGCCGTTTCGCCATTGTCGGTTCTCGCATTAACAAAGGCACCATTTTCCAACAGAAGTCTCACGAGTTCCGCATAACCATTCTCAGCTGCATCCATCAAGGCCAATGAATTGTTCGCGTTGACTTTAGCACCTTTTTCTAAAAAGAGCTTAGCTATTTTTTCATCTCCGCATCCCCGTGCCAACCAAATTAAGGCTGTCATATCTGATTTTTTGTCATTAACTTCTGCACCTTTTTCCAAAAGGAGTTCCGCGATTTCTATATTACACTTAAACGCCGCCCACATTAGGGCCGATCCAACTAATGAGTTGCAATCGTTTATATTAGCACCCTTTTCAAGAAGAAGTTTAACAACGTCTATCCGGTCATTATCCACCGCCGTCATTAGGGCTGTTCTTCCGTCGTTTTGCTCGGCATTAATATTGGCACCCTTTTCCAGCAAGAATTTGATGATCCCTATATGATTATTCTCTACCGCACATATAAGGGCTGTACCGCCATCGGCAAAATCTTTGGCATTGACATCCGCACCGTCAGCCAAAGCGGTTTGCACGGTCGCGAGATTGCCATCTTTTGCGGCTTGAATCAATTGAGTATTCTTGTCCGATGCATCCGCCTTGGCAAAGGCCGTAAGTAGCAGAGAAATACACACTACAAAAAACAGTATTCGTTTCATTGGATTCTCCTTTTCCTTTTTTCTTTCATTTTTTCCCCCGTTCTCAATGTTCGGTGTTGAATGTTCAGTATTCGACATTCTGTTCACTGTCTTCCGTCCTCGGAGTTCTTCACGTCGAGTATCCAGTATCGAGCATCGAGTTCAACCTCTCAAATGCCGTATATTTTCGAATAATTTCTTCATTAATCTTTTGTCTTTTTTACCGGGCTCAGCTTCAACACCGCTGCACACGTCGATGCCGTAAACTCCCAGTTCGACCGCCTTGGCTGCATTATCGGGATTTATCCCGCCTGCCAGAAAGATGCGCTTCCCGATATGTCCTATGATATTCCAGTCAAAGCTTATACCCGTCCCGCCGTACTTTTTAGGGTCGAAAGCATCAAGCAAAATCGCGTCTGTAAAAAAATCTTCTGCTCTTTCGACATCTGTCTGGTTTCTTACCCGTATCGCCTTCATTATTTTTACATTATGAGAGCGAAACTCCTTGCAGAACTGGGGGTCTTCGTCGCCGTGTAGCTGAATCCAGTCTAATTGGCACAGGCCTTTCGTTTCTTGGATTTGTTCGATTGGTTCATTCACAAAGACGCCGACAATATCTATAAAACCCGGCAATTTGTTTATTATCTCCGCCGCCTTTGCCGGCTCTATGTACCTGGGGCTTTTCGGATAAAAGTTAAAACCCAGCAGGTCCGCACCCATATCCATCGCTGCCGCTGCATCTTCATAATTGGTAAGACCACAAATTTTAACCTTCACTATCAACATTTACTCATCTGCTCATCTATTTATTCACTATTCGATACTTCAATTAACTTTTCCAGACAAGCTAAGGCCTTGCCGTCACTGACCGAAGTCTCTGCCAGCTTGATTGCCGATTTGAAATCATTTGCCAGCCCCGCGACGATTATCGCCGCGGCGGCGTTTAGAACAACGATATCTTTACGAGGGCCGCTCTCTTTGCCGCTTAGTATTTTTCTTAGAACCTTAGCGCTCCTCTTGGCATCGGTTACCTTCAAATCGTCTATATTGGCCAACGGGATTCCCAAATCTTCCGGATTTAGTTCACAGTTTTTGATTTGGCCTTCTTTTAATTCTGCTATTTTAGTAACCCCTGCTGTGCTTATTTCATCCATTCCATTACTATGAACGACCATCGCGTACTCAGTGCCCAGCAATTTCAACGCCTCAGCTATAATTTGCATCAAGCTTTCATCGGCAACGCCTAATACTTGCCTTTTTGCACCGGCAGGATTAGCCAATGGCCCAAGGATATTAAAGACCGTCCGGAAGCCGAGACCTTTGCGTATTGGCTGAACGTATTTCATCGCCGGGTGGAACGCTGGTGCGAACATAAAGCCGATATGCGCCTGCTTTATGCATTCTGCCACCGTCTCGGCGCCCGCATCTATTTTAACGCCCAATTCCTCAAGCACGTCAGCCGAGCCGCACTTGCTGGTTATCCCGCGATTGCCGTGCTTGGCGACGTAAACCCCCGCACCCGCCGCCACTATCGCCGATGCTGTTGAAATGTTGGACGTTTTAATTACTCCGCCACCTGTGCCACAGGTATCAACCAGATTATTGATACCAACTTTCACTGCAACAGCATGGTTTCGCAGAGATTTGGCAAGCCCCGCCAGTTCCGCCGCCGTCGCACCCTTAATGCGCATCGCTGTAAGAAACGCCGCAATATGAGCTTCGCTGACCTCACCTTCAAAAATAATATCCAACAAGCTCGTCGCCTGCTCGAAACCCAGGCTTTCACCTTTCAATAACAGCTCGATATATTCAACTATTCCTGCCATCCTCGGCACCTTA
>CAZTWR010000224.1:0-3421 GCA_964618055.1 uncultured Pirellulales bacterium
ATCAGTAACACAAACAGCAAAGCAAGTTGAAAATTGGCTTGAGCAACTTTTTGAGGAGTTTTGCCGCAGGCAAGAGTTGATGCCGGGTTACTTTCAACAATTTATAGATAAAGAAGGTCTTCAACGGACGGTATGCGATTATATTGCGGGCATGACCGACAGATTCTGCTTAAAAATGTTGAAAAAAATCCAACCGGAACTTGCCGATAATCTTTGACTTAATCTAAGTCTTCGGCTAACTTTCAACAACGATGAGAAGATTGCTTGCATCGTGTTTTGGTCTTGGCTGGTTGCCTGCTGCTCCAGGAACATGGGGCTCACTGCCGCCGACAATAATTTTTGTACTGATGAGTCACCTTGGCACATCGGCTTTACTAATATCAATAGTAATGGCCAGCTTGGCATTAGCTGGTTCTGTTGTTTGTGTAAAATTTGCCCCCGCTATCATCGCTGCAACCGGCAAGACCGACCCTCGAGAAATTGTGGCTGATGAATTTGCCGGCCAAGCGTTGACGTTTTTATTCGTAGCTGTAGCCCCGATTAGCAACATTTGGCTCACTGGATTGCTCGGCTTTTTGCTTTTCAGGTTTTTCGACATTCTTAAACCCTGGCCAATCCGCAAGTTTGAGAAGCTGCCAAAAGGCTGGGGAATACTTGCCGATGATTTGCTGGCAGGCGTCTATGCAGCGATTGTTCTGCTGATTTGCATCCGCCTGTGGATTAGCGGACAGCTGGGGTAATTTGCAATTTAAATGGATTAGCAAGTAAAAATGGCGAAAGAATATTCTATTGAGGTTTGTAAGGAACTTGAGGCCAGATTTCGCGCCGCCAGGATGCATCGGCCGATGCGAATCACTCGATACGATGCAGGCACTGAGCTTACTTATGACGTAGTAAGTGTTGAGCGAGCAAATACAGCTCAAGTAAAGTTATTGATTGAAAAATTTGTTGGCGGAGGCTTTGCAGGACAAGTCTACAAAGTAAAAGTATTGGAAGTTGAAGCCAGTGGTGGACCGATAGAGGAGCTTGAAGCGGGTCAACTTTATGCGATGAAGATTCTTATCCCGCCTTCAGGATTTTCGCAACTGTTTCGTAATGCGCTTTATTGGATTGGTTTCCAGGGGCCATTTCAGCTCCAGGTAAACCCAACAGCAACCAGAGCCGGTGCCCTTTGGCAAAAATTTATCCGGCGAGGTACAAAGATTCGATTCGGCGACGAAACAACAGTTGTAGATATTCACGCAACATTTGTTGACAATACAC
Source organism: uncultured Pirellulales bacterium (assembly GCA_964618055.1). Taxonomy (GTDB): domain Bacteria; phylum Planctomycetota; class Phycisphaerae; order Sedimentisphaerales; family Anaerobacaceae; genus CAYYFT01. Next base: position 1,264 of record CAZTWR010000224.1, read on the forward strand.
TCGGCAGTTGCGGTGAGTTGAGTGAATGGGTCGATGGACGCACCTGGCAGTTGGAGGTCGATGACCGGCTGGATTTGTTGAAGCGCTGGCGCAGGGGCATCAAAGTCGACCAGCAGCAGCTTGGTTCACCCGAATATCGAGCAAAACGACAATTTATGACTGATTTTGTGAAATTGCTGCACGATATGGGAGCGTATGAGTTCGCCAGGCAATATGAATGGTTTACCTGCAAGAGTCAACCGAACTGCCTGAAACGACAAGGTACTGAGGATGGTCCCCTCGGAGGGTTGGTAGCGATCGATTTCAGAGCAGGCCTGGCACTTTTGCCGTTTTTGCCAATGAGCCCCGGCGATTTTAAGCTAATAGCTGGTGGGATTATGCGGGGATCATTGGTGCAGTTTGATCGGGGTAATATAGGTAAACTGGAGGCCTTTCTGCAGGCACACAGCGATGAGTTCGCGGATATGCGCAAGATGATGGAGGAATTGAAGGTAGATGAGCAGGTCTATCGGGACTCGGTGGCGGATATTACACACAATCATATTCGGCTGCTCTATAGCCGAAAATTATGGTCAACAATTCTCAGCAGTGCGGTAGCTGGCTGGCAGGTACGAAATCTCGTCGACGAAGAACATGAGCAGAAGCTCCGCAGAAGTAGGGTTTTGACACTGTTGTATCTTATAATTGGAGCGATACCATTTTTGGGCACTTTCCTACTACGAATTTGGGGGCGAATAGACTGGCGAAAGCATTACAGGGAAATTTTAACGAGCTGGGATTACCTTAGGCGGTCAATTGAGGCAATGATTGCTGAGAAAGTTATCGTCTGGCATAGAGCAGGGAGAGTCGGCCCAGAGCGAGCGCTAAGGTTACAAGAACGGCTCTGGCTTTTTTTATGCCACTTGCCTTTGTCGATTTTACCTGCAGGCCTACACAGATTTTTGAGCGACTGGGCATTCTTCAAGGATAAGCTTCACTACATTTTTGTTCGGCCAATAAAACTTTATTTTAGTGCCAAACTTCGCGAAGAATGGCTACGCGATATGGTCAATGAGGGTAAGAAGAAGCACATTCTGACCGGCCAAGATGCGGATACGATACTGTCTCAACTGCATGAGCCATACATTCAACGGTACCTCGTTAGCTTAGTTGTACACCTTTTTACGTTGCCACTTACTCAGATTGTCTCAGTTATTATAGCCTGGATATATTGGCAAAAGACCGGCGACGAACTTGGAGCTGGCGGGATACTTGTGTTGTTCCAAGTCATACCAATTTCTCCGGGCTCAATTGCCAGAGGCCTTTACGCGGTAGGGATCGCGATTTACGATCGCAGCTTTAAGGACTATAATATCGCCGTATTTCTAAGCTTCTTCAAATACATTGGCTATTTAGCATTTCCTATTCAGATGACATACCACTATCCGGCACTTGCGCGGTTTATGGCAGCTCACTGGGCAACCGAGGCGGTGCACATTGTTCCGGTTTTTGGTGAACCCGGTGCACTGCTGGAGCATTGGGTATTTTGCTTGTTCTACAATTGGCCGTTGACGATACGGCGCCGTATGCGTAAGCGGGCCCAGATTCGGGCATCGATGAAGCCGAAGTATTGGCACGTGGATTGGTATGTTCTTGCTGCGGTATTAATATTTGGGATTGCCGATTTCACTTACCTCAAGAGCACAGGAGAATTGCCGGGCTTGAAAAATATCTGGTGGCTTGTTGTAACTGTGCCGTTACTTTGTGGGATGGGGATAACCTTGGGTTGTGGGGGGGCAGCGTTTTGGAAGCGAGTTGTCGCCGCAGCTATTTGCGGCGTCGTGGTTGGCGTACTTTACACGACGTTTTCTGCGATACTGAGCCGTAGCAGCGGAATTGTGGCTTACAATCTTACAACAGCTTGTGCGTGGCGGGTGCTTGTTTTTGCGGTTTTGTCAACTATTGGAGCAGTGGTTACAGAGCTTAAACTACCTGAGCCAGATTCAAAATAATTTTGGCTTGTTTTGCGTTTTTTCTCTTGAGATAAGCTTGAATCTGTGCAACAATTATTTTTTAACCAAAGGATTTTTGAGTAGGTCTTCTTGTTAAGGATTTTGGCAAAACAGGGGAGTCAAAAATGGAAACAGAAGTCATATCTCCAAGACTAATCAAGATGGTA
>CAZTWR010000225.1:0-3389 GCA_964618055.1 uncultured Pirellulales bacterium
AGGCCGGTTTTTACAGATTTAGCCTCTGAAATCCAACGGTCACTGGGCTTTTACAACAGTTCTAATCCCAACACTAAGGTGTCGAAGATTATTGCGCTGGGCGGCGGAACGAAGATGCGAGGCCTGCTCAAATATCTACGGCAGACGCTGCAGATGCCTGTTGAAAGGCCAGATTCGTTTAAGAAACTTACGATAAGTTCAGCTGTCTCAGCAGCGAAATTTCATGAGAGCGTTTGTGATTTTGGTATTGTTTATGGTCTTGCTTTACAAGGTTTAGGCCTGGGCAAGGTAGAGAGTAACCTGTTGCCTCGAAGTGTTGCGAGGTCGATGGCTTGGGCAGGTAAAACTAAGTACTTTACTGCTGCAGCGTGTACGGCATTTTTGGTTTCACTTATGTGTTTCGCGAGGGCTAATTTAGATAGAATTAATTATGCAAATAATAGTCGGGTTCGGCAAAAGGTCAACAATGTTATTAACGCAGCTAGGCAGGCTGGTGACAAGCTCAAAGCCCAGGAAAGCAGGAGTCTCCAATCCGAAGCGATAATAGAAAAAGAATTTAAATCTTTTGACTATCGTAATGTGGTTCCGCTATTGCATCAAACCATAATATCAGTCTTGCCGAACGAAAAAAATAATCCAGAACAGAAGGAGCTTTATAGGGCTTTTGCCGACGGTGATATAGAGACGGTTTTGGAAATTCCCCGCAAGGAGCGGAAGCAGATATTTATAACGGGTATGTCAGTTTACTTTGCAGGCGATATTGCTTCTGCGCAATTTGGTGCCACAGATTTAATGAAGCGGGGTGGTGGAAGTAGGATGGCCAGAGCCGGAGCTGGTCCGCCTGGTTACGTCCCCCCGGGTATGATGGATAGAGTAGTAGAGCCCAAGTATAGTCGAAAGGTGTATTCCAGCAAGAGCAAAAGAGGCGACTCTGCAAAGGAGGAAAAAGAGGTTGAAGGTGGCCCTGGATTTGTGGTAACTATAACCGGCTATAGTCCCTATAAGGACATAGGTGAACTGATGGACCCTGCCGGGGTAGAAGGTGACCCAAATAAATGGGGGGTTATTACTCGACTGCTGCACCTTGATGATATTGTTGACGGGAGAAATCCATTTGAACTGTACAGAAAAACCGAGATTGAGCATTTTAAGTTGGAGACAGGTGAAGTAGATTTGGAGGCTGAAATGCCTGCAGGGATAGGCCTTGAAGATATCGGATTTGAAAAAGCGGCTGAGCGTGAAGATGGTGATGAGCGGGTTTTGATTGACCCCATGACAAAGGAGATTATCAGTAAGGTCGCTAAGTTGGACGAGGATGGAAGAAAGAAAATCGACAGGTCCGGCAAAGTTGTTTATAAGGCCAATGACCACTGGTTCAAATTAGACGTTAAGTTTATCTGGAAAGATGCGCCGAAAGAGACTAAGCAAACTGAGGAGAATGAAGAACGCTGAGGAGAGCAACAGGATCGAAGAGATTGATTTCTGAGGTTATAAAGGCATTTTGACTGAAGAAACGACGCAAGAACCAAAAAGCAGAATAGATTGGTGAGCTGAAATGGATATCTCCAGATTTAGAGACCTTATACAGAGATTGAGTTTTCTTGGGAATTACTCATCGCTGATACTGCCGGTTGTTATAATGCTGGTTGGTGTGCTTCTTTTTATACCTACTCAATTGATGAGCAGTAAGCTCGGGAAACGGATAGCAGATGAAAGTATTTCTATAGGCAAAAGAGTTCAGTCTATGAGCAAAAGCACTGTTTCCCGTAACCAATGGAAGGTTGAGCAAGAATATCAGCAGACTTATGAGAGAGATGCCAATCAAATAGCACTAATAGCTGCGCAAAGCAGTCAGAGGCCGTTATTAAGTTACAAAATATTTCCTGAGCCGAAGGATACCTCCACGTTGATTTTCGAGGAATTCGGCCAGCAGTTTCGCGATGCGGTAGATGGATTAATTGCTCGTATAAATGCCCTTGATTGTCCCACAGATGCCGAGTTACAGAGAGGTTTGCAGGGCTCCAGCTTACCAGGTTCTCGTCGGGGTCTGAGTTGGGGCAGAGGAGGGTTAAGTGAGGTTGATGCTACGATAATGGATGTTCTTTGCCGGGAGAAGGCAGAGTCTGCGTTTGTTTATGCTAATCCGTCGGATTTGAGCGGATACGAATTCTGGGAAGAATATGAATATGCCGGCATGGACACGGCGGCTGAGGATTGCTGGTATTGGCAGTTAGCCTATTGGACCATCGAAGATATTATCGATACGATAGATGCTCTGAACTCCGGGTCGAATAGCGTTTTCACATCGCCGGTGAAACGGCTTCTGGAGGTAAATTTTGCCACGGATGGCAGAGGGGTAGGTAAAAAAGTGGCTGCAAGACCCAGTTATGTTCTTTCGATTGAAGAGGCGCTTACAGAGCCCCATACAGGAAGGTTTTGCAGCGATGATATTGATGTTGTGCATTTTAATGTTGTTGTTGTGGTTAGTACGAAGGTGATTTTGCCATTTATGCAACAACTTTGCAGTGCCAAGCAGCATAAGTTCAGAGGGTTTTTCGGTGGGGAGCAGGAGCAAGTTTTCAAGCATAATCAAATAACGGTTTTGGAAAGTAATATTAGGTCGATTGACCGGGAGAATGCGACCCACAATTTGTACCGTTATGGCGAGGATGCCGTGGTAGAATTGGATTTAGTTTGTGAGTATATCTTTAACAAGAACGGCTACGATGAAATTAAACCAGAGTCGGTTAAAGAATTGCTGAAGAAGCCAGAAGAATGAGTAAACGGGAAATGTAGATTCTTGAAGCGTTAGCCGAGATACGAGACATGAGTAAAAAAGGCAGCAACTTTTTCGAAGAACATGTTGAGAAGATAATTTGGGCCGTAGTGGTGGTGGGATGTATCGTTCTTTCGTATTTCTTTGTTATTAAAAGTCCCAACGCAGTCAGCTATGATAAGCATAAGATTGGCCCCAGCGCTATTGATAATTACATACTAAGCAAGCAGGCTGCAGTTTTGGAGAATAAACTGAACCGCAAGCTTGAGCCAAAGCAGCCATATGAGCCGCGAGTTGATGATTTTATTGCTCTGTTCGACTCAGCTGTAAGTGACGTTGACGTTAGCCTCGGTCTTCCGCAGCCTATTATTAGTTCAAGGGACATAAGTGATAACAGAGTATATCGTATTCCGCTGATTGGTGAGGTCAACGAGGTATCGGTTGAGCACATCAGAGCGGTGGCTTATGTGCCTAATGGAGAGGTTGGCGAGGAAAATGTTTATGGCCCAGATAATGGTGAGCCGAACGATATTGATTTTGTTACTGTGGAAGCAAAGTTTGATGTTTCGGGATTATATAAAAGGTTTAATGAAAGTTTTGCCGGTGAGTATAT
>CAZTWR010000226.1:0-3371 GCA_964618055.1 uncultured Pirellulales bacterium
TAAAGTTGCAGACGATTTTGACGCCCATTTTGGTAAGGATGTCGATTTCCTTTTGCACGATGGCTTTTGGTAGTCTAAATTCGGGGATTCCGTAAACCATAACGCCGCCGGTCTTGTGAAAAGCCTCGAATATAGTAACATCATGCCCGGCTCTTCTAGTATCGGTGGCAGCAACGATACCGCCGGGGCCTGAGCCTATTATGGCGACTTTCATTCCTGTATCAGGTGCGACGGCTGGGACAGCGTCCTGGTTTTGGTCAAAGTCGGCGACAAATCTTTCCAGTCGGCCGATTGAAACGGCCTTGCTGGTGTCCTTGAATTTTAAGCCAACGGTGCATGTTTGCTGGCACTGGACCTCCTGTGGGCATACTCGGCCACAGACAGCGGGCAAAAGAGAGTTTTCCTTGATGATGGCAAGAGCTTTTTTGAAATCGCTGTCGGCGACGGCGGCTATAAAATCCTTTATCTTTATCTGGACGGGACAGCCTTTAATGCAGGGTGCGTTTTTGCACTGGAGGCATCGCATTGCTTCCAGCCTGGCGTGTGTTTCAGTATAGCCGGTTGCAACTTCGTTGACATTGGTTCTTCTTTCGACGGGGTCCTGGGCGGGCATATCCTGTGGAGGGATTTTGTATCTGTCGGCAGGTGTAAGTTTGCCTGTTTTTTGCTTTTCTAAAAGCTGCTGGAGAAGTTCTTGTCTCTCTTTTTCGGTCATTTAAAAATAATCAATTTATTCATCGAGGCCTATTTTGCATCTGTACTTTTTATACTCTTCGTGCGCCTTTTGTTCGGCGTTCTTATAAGCGTCTAATCTTTTTATCATCAAATCGAAATTGACTTTGTGGCCATCGAACTCCGGCCCATCGACACATACAAATTTTGGCTGGCCGTCAAATTCAATTCTGCATCCACCGCACATACCAGTACCGTCAACCATAATGGTGTTGAGCGAGACTTGTGTAGGGATGTCGAACTGTTTTGTAACCTCGCAGCAGCACTTCATCATTATAGCCGGGCCGATTGCAAAGACCTGATTTGGTTTTGGCTGGCGTTGGCAAATCTCTTTCAGCGGTTTAGTTACTAAGGCTTTTCGGCCGTATGAGCCGTCATCGGTTGTGATTATCAGCTCGTCACTTGAGGCGGCAAATTCATCTTCGAGAATGAGCAAAGTCTTTGTTCTTGCGCCGAGGATGCTGATGATTTTATTGCCGGCTTTTTTTAGAGCTTTTGCGATGGGCAGCAGAGAGGCGTTGCCGATTCCACCGCCAACACAGACGACGGTGCCGAAGTTTTCTATATGGGTCGGCTTGCCGAGCGGCCCGACGACGTTGGCTATTTGGTCGTCTGTTTGCATGTCGGCCAATTCAGCGGTGGTTTTGCCGACGCGCTGCCAAATCAGATGGATAGTGCCCTTTTCAGGGTCGGCATCGGCGATTGTCAGTGGAATTCGCTCGCTGTATTCGGTGTTTATGGCGATAATGACGAATTGGCCCGGCTTTGCTGCTTGGGCAATAAGAGGCGCTTCGACATCGGCTGTGAAGACGTCTTCTGAAAGCTGGCTTTTCGAGACAATTTTATGTGGCACTTTTTAGCTTCTCTCAACTCAAAAACGAGAAAACCTCAATTATGCACAAAATAAGGTTATTTGTCAAGGCGCGCCTTGAGGTGCTGTAGATTGGCGTTTTACGGCGATATTTCAGAAACCGTTGCTCTAAAGACCGAATACATCGAAGCCGGGGCCGAACTGCCGCAGGTAGTAAAGCGAATAGGCCCGCTTGAAAATCAGCAAGGGCAGCAGTATTACAGTGCCGATGTATGGTATAAACAGCAACGCACTTGCGCAGCATAGACAACATCCTATACAAAAGCCAATCGAAATAATTACACCTATCGTTATTGCTATGACAATTTGAAAGAGGATGTACAGTGCGAAGCGGGCTTTGTTGACAGAGAGGATTGTCAGGAATTCTCGCCAGCCAGCTATACAACTTGCCGTTTGCAGAAACATAATCGGCACGACAAAATCCAACGTAAACTTCTTCACCAAAAACAGTGCTATTGAGAGGGCAAATATAATCAAGCCAAAGATTGCAATCCCAGAAATGGAGGCTACATTTGGAACAGTTCCGGCTACCATCGCAATAACAAACAAGACAATACCAAGGACAGGTATAGCTACTGTAACGAAGCCAATTATACCCAGCACAACTCGAAATAGAAAGAGACTGTTGCTGTGCTTTCTAAATTTGTGCCAGGGAACTTTGATTTCCGACTTATTTGTCGCTACACAGTGAAGGAACATAAATCTGCCTCGACTGTTAAGCCAAGCGATAATAAGACCAATTCCTATTATTACAACTGCCACAATTACCGCTGCAGGTATAATCCAGTGCAGGTTATCCAAAATGTATTCTTTCGCTGCGTTAATTCCTTCTGCTATCTGGGCCTGTTGTTCATTTGGCTTGTGAGGGATGTTGTAAGAGGGTGCGCCTCCGCCGCCACCACCACTTCCCAGGTATGCCAGCCAGGCACAAAAGCCGATAACAAACCATTTGCGCAACTCGAAGGGTTTAAAGAGCATTACCTTTACCCTGTCGATAGCAGGGCTTATGGGGTCAATAACACTTACTCTATTTGGCTGTTCGGAAGTCATAGGATAAGTCCTCCAATATAAATGAGCTGGTCGGCGAAAGTAGCTATCAAAAGTATGACGGCTAAATATAAGTTTGTTTTCATTTTGCTGTTTACTCTTTTGGGACCAATGATTAAATTAAGGATTTTAGAGGGGATTTGTGACGAAGTAAAGACAAAAACCGGTGGCCCAAGAAATAGAGTTTTATGGCATGCAGGAAATCATCGTGTGCGAGTGACCGGAAGGTTACAGTGTCAGAGGAAGCATAGAGTGCATTTTACGATGAAGAGCAATCTAAAAATATTCACTGTTGAAGGTATGCGGTAGTTTTTCGAGCGGGCAGAGGGAGCATCGGGCTTTGGGTCTGCAAAATTCTTTGCCAAGTCTTACCAGCAGCGCGTGGTACTCATTGAAAAGTTGAGAATCCTGCGGCAGATTTGATTGGAATAATTCTCGCAGTTGTTCGTAATCGGCGTCCGGCTCGATTAATCTGTGACGAGCAGCTACTCGAGCGGTGTAGGCATCTATAACAAAGACAGGCCTGCCGAGAGCATAAAGCAGAATCGAATCGGCGGTCTCGCAGCCAATGCCTTTTATGGCCAAAAGTTCGGCTCTTAGCTGGTTGGTGTCAAGGTTTTTAAGATTTGCCAGTTGGCCATCGTAGTTTTGGAAGAGCCAGTTTACGAAACTTTTGAGCCGTTTTGCTTTTATATTGTAATAGCCGGCTGGTCGGATAAGC
>CAZTWR010000227.1:0-3343 GCA_964618055.1 uncultured Pirellulales bacterium
AGCAGCAGTGCCTCGAACAAATCGGCAGATTGCCGGATATGATTGTTGCTTGTGTGGGAGGCGGCAGCAATGCGATAGGTATCTTTTCCGCTTTTCTGGACGATAAAGATGTGAAGCTAATCGGCGTCGAAGCCGGCGGCAGGAGCCTGGCCAGCGGCAAACACGCTGCAACACTGGTAGTCGGCCGAGTGGGTATCCTGCATGGGGCAAAATCCTATCTGCTGCAAGATGCAGAAGGACAAGTTTACGAGACTGAATCGGTGAGTGCAGGATTGGATTATCCGGCTGTGGGGCCAGAACACTGTCTTCTGAAAGATACCGGCAGAGCCGAATATGTCGCTGCAGAAGATGCCGAGGTACTCGATGCATTTGAACTGCTGAGCAAAAGTGAAGGCATACTTCCGGCTCTGGAAAGTGCCCACGCTTTAGCCTACCTTATGAGTCAAAAGGGAAAGTTAGGGCCGGAACAAATAGCGGTAGTAAATCTTTCCGGCCGAGGTGATAAAGATGTCTCGATTGTGGAAAAACGTCGGCCCCTTGAGAAATGATTAATGGTTAAGGTATAGACTTATGAAAACATATAAACAGCTTTTTTCCGAATTGAATAAAGCGGCATTGATACCGTTTTTCGTAATCGGCGACCCTGATTTTGATACAAGTCTTGCGATTGTTGAAACAGCTATCGATGCGGGCGCTGATATTTTAGAGCTTGGTATACCGTTCTCCGACCCGATAGCAGATGGGCCAACAATCCAAAAGGCTGATATCCGGGCAAGGAACAGCAGGATGAGTGTACAAAGGGCACTGGAGTTTGTCCGAAAGGTCAAGGATTACAAGGATATTCCAATCGGTCTTTTGATGTATTACAACCTGATTTACCAGTATGGAACTGAAAAGTTTTTCAGCGATTTTTACAAAGCAGGCACCAACAGTGTTTTAGTTGCTGACTTGAGTATTGACGATGCGGATGAAATAATCGGCCCTGCTGCTTCAGCAGGACTTGATACTGTCTTTATGGTTACCCCCAACACTAACACAGATAGAATGAAGCGAATTGCCTCTAAGACCACGGGTTTTATTTACACAGTGTCACTCTTTGGCGTTACCGGCAGCAGAGAAAAGCTCTCCGATATGGTTGAAGGGCTGGTCAGAAAACTAAAAAAACTAACTACCGTTCCGGTTTGTGTAGGTTTTGGAATCAGCAAGCCCGAACACGCTGCGACGGTTGCAGCAGCAGGTGCCGACGGTATAATAATCGGTTCCAGGATAGTGCAATTGGTTGAAGAGAATTTAGGTAACAAGGAAAAGTGCTTAGCTGCAATTTCAACGTTTTTAAGTGACGTTAAAAGCGCAATTTCACCCCGTTAAAAATCCCCGCCAAAAGCAGGGCAGAGGCTACTGGTCATCATCAGAGCGGTAGAACTATCTGTTATATCTGTATGGATAATATCGCCGTGGGTAGAAGAACCGCCTACGGCTGATGTCATCAATCATCCTTCTGTTGGATTCAATCCGGCTGCCCAGTGTTTCCAATTGCTGAGACAGACTTTTATCTATCTGAGAAATACTTTTTTCGAGTCTATGATAATTATCTTTCATATCAGCTATAATCTTATCAAGTTGTTCAATACTGTTGTTAAGCTTTCGGCCGTTTGCATTAACTTTATACTCAAGGTCATCTATTCTTGTTTCAATCACAGCCTCGAACTCGAGCTTTTTTAGTTCAGCTCTGGATTTGACCTCGCTTATCCAAAACTGCCTCTCCGCCCGCAGTTTCTGTAAACTTTGGTTTATTTGCTCGATTTTTTCGGTGTTCTGGATGTGGTTTTCCTGTGCCGAGAGCCTGGCTTTCTCATAGCATCGAATTGCTTGTATAAAATCGTCGGGGTCGTCCCTAAAATCCCAGGTTCTGCCAGAAAAATATTCAGCAAGGTCAAGGTAATATTTGGCCTCGGGTATATTTTTGATGTGCAGCGTTCTACTATCAACTTCTTTTTTACTGTAAGTAGATACGACAATTTTGCTTTCGTCCAGCTGTTCAAGAGTGATTTTATTTTTGTCTTCTGAGACCAATTTTCCAAATACGAGCTTTCCATTCCTGAGATAAAAGTCCACCATTTTAACAAAAGTCATTTTAGGTCTCGGCCCTGCACTTCTTCGAGGAGTTTCGGAAGCTTCTCGTTCTGCCTGAGTTTCCATTTTGCCATCTTTTTGCACGTTCGGATCTTGCGTTTCTTTTGCAAGACGGTGTTCCAGCAAGATGAGCTCTGTCTCATCTGTGCTTTCGTTCTGGCTTTTCTGTGCATAGGCATTTGAAAAGCAGCTAAAGGCAAGAACTAACATAGATGCAGATGTGCTTATGAGATAAGTGGTTCTCATTGTTCTATCCTCCACATATCATAAGTTTCCTTTGCAACTACCGCGCAAATTATACCATATTACTGCCAAATCACAGGAAAAACGAACCCCCCTACTTTCCTTTGAGGAATTACAGCCCCCAAGGAAGTGTACAATCAGCGGCTCTTATCAATGCGGAAACAACTGCGGTAAAGCTGTAGTATGGGAGAGATTTAGCTGTTTATCAACTGATATGCTCTTATGAGTTCCGCCACGCTCCAGGCCTGAGCGATACAACCCCTTGGCTTATGAGGTACATCGCCATCGAATATCTCGCAGAGTTGTCCGAGACAGCCGTTTTCGACCATATGCTGCAGCAGAGGCCTGACAAATTCAGCTGCCTTTTTTTTGCTTTTTCGGCTGAAACCATTAACCTTCAAATAGCTTTCTACGAACGGCCCGATTAGATACGGCCAAACTGTTCCCTGGTGATAAGCCTCGTCCCGCTGTTTCTGGGGGCCTTCATACGTGCCTTTATAGCGGCCGTCCTGAATGTTTAATGTTCTCAGGCCGAAAGGGGTGAGCAGATTTTTTTGAACTGCATCTACTACGGACCTTTGTTGCTGAGCAGACAAAGGTGAAAACGGAAGCGAAACAGCAAATATCTGGTTCGGTCGAAGACTTGCATCAGCCGAACCATCGGGCAAAATGCAATCATAAAGATATCCAGTTGTTTCGTTCCAGAACAGCTTGCAAAAACTTGCCTTGACTCTATCCGCCACAGCGTGGTAATGCTTTGCGTTTTCTATATCTTGGTGGTCATAAAATTGAGCAAGCAGGCAAAGACTATTGTACCAGAGTGCGTTAATCTCGACGGCTTTTCCATAGCGAGCCGTAATAGCTACTCCTTCATATTTAGCATCCATCCAGGTTAGCTGCGTTTGCTCATTGCCTGCGGTTATAAGCCCGTCGGCATCAGCACAAATACCAAACCGCGTGCCATTGT
>CAZTWR010000228.1:0-3308 GCA_964618055.1 uncultured Pirellulales bacterium
CCAGCAGAATAATAATTGTTACTGGTTTTCCGTCAACGCTTTCAAAATCAATCGGTTCGCTTGCTACGCCAATCGACATAACCAGTTCCTTGACAGCATTGCACTTACCGTGTGGGATGGCGATTCTTGAACCGATTCCGGTGCTGCGGGTTTGCTCACGTGCCAGAACTGCCTCTAAAACCGTGTCTTTATTGAGCAGTAAGCCGTTAGCGTCGAGCAAATCCACCAGTTCTGTTATTATGGATTTCTTGTCTTTGCTTTCCAGCGGAACTTTAATACAACTCGGCTGCAGAATTTTTGTCAGGGTCATTTTAATTACAGCAAAATATACTACACTACTCCTGAATATTTACACAAACTTTCAATTATACCTGATTATTGGTTTAATTACAATAACTTTGCAAAAAAATTTTGTGGCTGGTGTTCTCCGTCACCTGCCCGCTATACGCTATTTTTCCTCTTTACTTACCTGCTGTATCGGGCTAAAATAGCACCCTGTTTATAATTGTGTTCATAGGCTACGAGCCGCGAACCACGACCGGCGAGTTTGGAGATTGGCTATGGAAAAAATAAAGCTCTATGATACCACCCTTCGCGATGGTATGCAGGCCGAAGGTGTCAGCTTCTCTCTTGAAGACAAGCTCTCAATCGCCAGATGCCTTGATGAGCTTGGCCTCGATTATATTGAAGGTGGATATGCTGCCTCCAATCCTAAGGAGATGCAGTTCTTTGCCGAGGTGGCCAAGCTGGGTCTAAAAAATTCCAAAATCGTGGCCTTCGGCAGTACTTGCAGGGCTGACACAAAAGTTGAGGATGATGCTTCCCTCGATGCCATCCTCACCTGCAAAACACGAACAGCTGCTTTGGTCGGCAAAGCCTGGGATATGCACGTAAAGACCGTTCTTGGCTGCTCGCTCGATAAGAACTTACAGCTCTGTGCCGACTCCGTCAAGTATCTAAAAAAACGCGGCATTGAGACTATTTTCGACGCCGAGCACTTCTACGACGGCTACAGGGAAAATCGCGAATATGCGATGAAGGTTTTAGCTGCCGTTGTCCAGGCTGGTGCCGACGTGCTCGTCCTTTGCGATACAAACGGAGGTTCAATGCCCGACCAGATTTACAAAATTACCAAAGCCGTCTGCGAAAAGTTCCCTTCGTTCCCGATCGGCGTCCATACCCACAACGACAGCGACTGCGCCACCGCCAATTGCCTCGCTGCCGTCCGAGCTGGTGCCCGACACGTCCAGGGCACCGTCAACGGCCTCGGCGAACGCTGCGGAAACGCAAATCTCTGCACTGTCATACCAAACCTCGCTTTCAAAATGGGCTTTGATTGTCTGACCCCCGAAAAAATTAAAACTCTCACCGAGGTCTCGCGATTCATTTTTGAAATCGGCAACCTGACCCCCGTAATGAATATGCCCTATGTCGGCGAAAGTGCCTTCGCACACAAGGCGGGCCTCCACGTTGATGCCCTGCGAAAAGACAAACGCACATACGAGCACATCGACCCTGCCCTTATCGGCAATGAGCGCCGCTTCCTCATTTCCGAACTAAGCGGTAAGTCAAATGTTCTCGCTGAGCTCGAAAAAGCAAAAATCGCACAGGACAAAAAATTGGCCCAAAAAATCCTCACCCGTGTCCAGCAGCTTGAGAATGAAGGCTATCAATTCGAGGCCGCAAATGCCTCTTTCGACCTGCTCGTCAAAAAGACCCTCGGTACGTATAAGCCCTCTTTCGAGCTTCTAAAATACTATGTCACCGTGGAAAGACGCACTTCTGGTGAGATGGTAAACGAAGCCGCTGTCAAGCTAAAGGTCGGCGACAAAGTCCAGCACGTCGTCGGCGAAGGTGATGGCCCGGTAAACGCCCTTGATGCCGCTCTGCGCAAAGCTCTCAAAAATATCTACCCCGCTATTAAGGACGTCCACTTAATCGATTATAAAGTGCGTGTAGTCAACGCCAAAGCCGGCACCGCCGCTCGTGTCCGCGTAATTATCGAATCGCGCGATAGAACCTCAATCTGGGGTACGGTCGGCGTCTCTGAAAACATCATCGAGGCCTCCTGGCTCGCTCTCGTCGATTCCGTCGAATACAAACTACAAAAGGACGCAGGATAGTGTCTAACCCCATCCGCAAGACTTTTAGGAGACAACGCAATGGCAGACAAAAAAGCAGACCTCGCCGGCCCGGGCATCGGTGACTATAACGAGCTGGAAAAAATCCTCCCGCAGGATTACAGTTCCTTGCTCTCCCCGAAGGAAACCCAAATTGCCACCTATTCTGTAAAAGACTATATTGAGGAAAATCTCTGTAAGCAGCTTAACCTTATTCGTGTTACCGTTCCTCTTATCGTGGATGTTGAAAGTGGCATCAACGACCTGCTGGACCGTGATGGCTCACGCACTCCAATCCAGTTCCATATCTCAAACGACCACGACAAGAATCCAATCGACGTGCAGGTCGTCCAGGCCGCAACGAAATGGAAACGAATGGCCCTGAAGCAGTTCGGAATGGACATCGGCGAAGGCCTACTCACCGATATGCGCGCCGTCAGAAAGGACTACTTCCTCGACCACGACCACAGCGCTTATGTTGACCAGTGGGACTGGGAGCTGGCAATAACTGCCGAGCAGAGAAACCTCAACTTCCTCGGAGAGGTCGTGGAGAAAATCTGGAATGTCCTCAAAGGCGCTGAGGCCCACGTCCAGAAGCTTTTCCCCAAGCTAAAGACCGATAAATACCCCAATCTGCCCGAGAAACTCACATTTATACACGCCGAAGACATACTTGACCGCTACCCAGGCCTGCCCCGAATGCAGCGCGAGACAGAAATTCTACAGGAATACCCTGCCATCTTTATCTACGGCATCGGCTGGGTCCTCAAGGACGGCTACCCACACGAAATGAGAGCCGCCGACTACGATGACTGGGCAACTGAGACAACCTCCGACGACAGTAGACCAATGCATGGCCTGAACGGTGATATTCTTGTCTGGAACCCCGTAACGAAGCGCCGCCACGAATTGACCTCAATGGGTATCCGCGTCGACGCCGACTCTCTCAAAAAGCAGCTCATGCTCTCAGGCCAGCTCGATTTCTTAAAGTTCCCATACCATCAGGCAATCATAAATGGCCAAATTCCTCTCAGCATCGGAGGAGGCATCGGCCAATCCCGGACCTTTATGCTCCTATTGAAAAAAGCCCATATCGGCGAAGTCTCCGCCACCGTTTGGCCAAAGATACTCAAGGATATGTGCAAAAAGAAAAACATCCACGTCATCGAATAAGAAGCCTACCCCATT
>CAZTWR010000229.1:0-3305 GCA_964618055.1 uncultured Pirellulales bacterium
ACCAGTTTTACGTCGGGGCAGGGGCGAATTCTGCGGCGATATGCAAAAAAAGTAGTTTTGATTTTCGATAGTGACACTGCAGGTATAGAAGCTGCCAACAGGGCGCTGGAGGTTTGTCTCGCACAGCATATAGATATTGCGTTAGCTTCGGTGCCGGAGGGGAAAGACCCGTGCGATTTTCTTTTAGCTGCCGGTAAAGAACAATTCGAGCAATTGATAGACGGCGCTGTCGATGTTTTCCAGTTCAAATGGAACAGATTAACAGGGAGCTTCGGCAGGGATGAGACCCTTGCCGGAAGAAAGTCAGCTATCGAAGAGTTTTTACAGGTGATAGCAACAAGCTTATGGTCAGGCAATCTGGCAGCGATAGACAGGGGGCTGATAGTAAACCGGCTTTCGAAGATTATCGGCCTGGACAGCAAAGAGATAAACGCCGAACTGCACAAAAGAATCGCAAGAGCGGCAAGAACTGCAAGCTACAGTGTGGAAAACCAAAAAGTGCGAAGTATAGATTTGGGCGATGGCTTCTTTGCGGTAGCTCAGCGGGAGATTTTGGAAGTGCTGCTGAATGAGCCGAAGCTGTTTGAAATTGTAAAACAAAAAATTACAGCCGAGGACTTTGATGTACCGATATTGAGGCAAACAGCATCAATACTATTTGAAACGCTAAGCACCGACCCCGAAGCTCAGCTGGTAGAGATACTGGCCAGGGCAGAATCGCCGGAAGCAGGCAGTCTTATTGTGGAATTAGCGCAATCAGGAGAGGCAAAAGGCAATTTCGAATCCCGTTTGGCCGGGGCGTTGGATGCGATAGGTCGGCATCAGTCACAGACAAGAAAAAGCGAGATTAAAGCAATAAAAGACCAAACGCAGTTTCTGCGGCGTTTCCTTGAAAATACGGGAAAACAAAATCCACATAGCACGGGAATGACATAGTGAAATTGACGATTGTCTATTGAATATTGACTATTGAAAAGTAAAAAAAGTCATCAAGAGTAATGAACCGCAGGCAGTCATCAATAGTAAATGGAAAATAATAAATAGAAAATAGTCAGTAAGGGCGCCAATTGTGGCAAAGAAACGGATAAAAGCAAACAAACCAGATACCCCTGACGAAATCGAGGTTGATACCAAGTCCTCAACGAGCACGAAAATCAAGGACGCTGAACAGCAGATAAAAGCGATTACCGAAAAGGGCAAGAGAAAAGGATACCTCACTTACGAGGAAGTGAATGAGGACTTGTCCGAGGACATTGTTACTCCTGCTCGTCTGGACAATTTATTGGCAACGCTTGATGAGATGGGAGTCCATATTATTGATGAAGCCGATGTGGAAAAGCAAGCAGGAGAGGAATTTGAAGCCCCAGAAGGTGAGCAGGAAGCCGCTAAAGAAGAGCAGCTCAAAGAGGATGAGCTGCTGGAGAAAGAGCTGGTTGGGGCGGAAGTTGCGCGGCGGATTGACGACCCCATAAGAACATATCTGACCCAGATGGGTGAGATTCCACTGCTGACGCGAGAAGGGGAGATTTCGCTGGCGCGCAAGATAGAACTGGCGCGTATGAGCTTTAGAAGAAGAATGCTGGAATGTGATTATTGCGCCAGAGGCGCTGTGGATATACTTGAGCAGGTACACGAGGGTACGTTGAGCTTCGACAGAACAATGAAGCTTAGTACTGCCGAGAACCTCGTTAGGTCAGTAATAAAGAAACGGCTGCCGGGGAACATTCAAACGGTGAATGAACTGCTAAAGGTTAATCAAAGTTTGTTTAAGAAATTCCTGCAAAGCCAGTCCGACGATGGCGGCAAAGGCCCCGACAAGTTAGATTTAAAACGGATATACAGAAACAGGCGCAAAATCGCAACGCTGCTGGAAGAGTTGAGCCTGCGAACGAGCAGAATTCAACCAATGAAAAATAAAATGCATGGCATCTGCCAGAAAATGCATCAGTTGGAGCAGATTATCGCCGGCGGGGTCACTCAAGATATAACGGCTGAGGATATTGAGACGGTGAAGCAGGAACTGGCCGGTCTGCAAGAATTGGCGGTGGAAACCCCCAAACAGTTCGATAAGAGACTGCGAGCCGTCGATAGAGTCTTTAACCAATATGAACATGCCAAACGAACATTGTCAAGCGCAAATCTTAGATTGGTGGTTTCAATTGCCAAGAAGTATCGAAACCGCGGCTTGAGCTTTCTGGATATAATCCAGGAAGGCAATACCGGCCTGATGAGGGCGGTGGATAAATACGAATACCGCAGGGGCTACAAATTCAGCACCTATGCCACGTGGTGGATTCGCCAGGCAATCACCAGGGCGATTGCCGACCATGCACGAACGATTCGCATTCCGGTGCATATGATAGAGACAATGAGCCGACTGCGAACCGCCAACAAAACTCTGGTTCAGAGATTAGGCAGAGAGCCAACAGTTGAAGAACTCGCCAAAGAAGCCGAGATGAGTATAGACGAGACCAACAGAGTTGTGAAGATATCCAAGCACCCAATCAGTCTTGACAGGCCCATAGGCGAAAGCGAAGACAGCTATTTCGGTGATTTTATCGAAGATGATGATATCGACTCGCCGGTGGCCTCGGCTACTCAGGAGATGCTCAAAGAAAGAATCGATATGATTTTGAAAACGCTTTCATATCGCGAACGCGAGATTATCAAGCTGCGATACGGAATCGGCGACGGCTACACCTATACGCTGGAAGAAGTGGGCAGAATTTTCAAGGTTACACGCGAACGCGTCAGACAAGTAGAGGCAAAAGCCATAAGAAAACTGCAGCATCCTGTAAGGTCCCGCAGGCTCCAGGGCTTCCTCGACCACAAAACAGTATAAGTATAAAGGTTTCTGAAAAACCTCCGATAAAAACCGTCTAAATAAGATAACCGAAACCACCACACAATCATAGGCATCATAACCTTTCTATGTCTTCGATAATTTTTGATTCTGGCTTGAATTATGGGCAGAGAAATGGTACAATTTTGTGTGGCGTTTGAGGGTCGCTGCTACTTTTATTATAACGCTGTTTTTGCATTTATCTGAATCTTAGGAGGGTAGGGTGAGAAGATTTTTACTGAGACTGCTTTTGGTTTCGGTGCTTTTATTAACACCAGGGACTGCGCTGGCTGGAGGAGTTGTGTGTTGGGGGATAAAGGCTATAGACAGCAGCGAAATGGACTGCAACGACTTTGTGGCTATAGCCGGAGGCGGTGAACATAATCTTGCTCTAAAGGCCGACGGCTCAATCGTCTGCTGGGGCTACAACAGTTATAATCAGGCAACGCCACCTTCGGGAGCA
>CAZTWR010000230.1:0-3300 GCA_964618055.1 uncultured Pirellulales bacterium
ATTCAACCAAGTATCGACCTGGATTTGTATGGAACAGGCCTCGGTATCAAAATCTTGTGGTCAATAGCCAATACAAGTGGTTTCGAAGATGACGAGTGGCTTAACTACACCTTATACTACAACAATAGTCTTTTCCAAGCCCAGACTTACACCACTGACTATACTGTTGGCTGGGGCTATTACAACTATCCGGATAGCTCTCCAAAGGCTTCTGACCTCCAGGAATTCTTCGCAACTCTTTCCTGGCCGCAAATCTGCCCAGCAGGTTTCGTCCCCAGCTACACCGTTGTCCTTATGTGGCCATCCAGAAGCAATTCTACCTTCGCAAGTGACTTTGGTGGCTGGTTGCACGTCTTTGGACTTGACTATGACATAGCCGTCGCAGACATGGTACCGGAAATCCCCCTGCGAACCATACATCTCTCGACAGACCTCGTTTATAACGACGGCGTTTTGGGCGCAGATGCCGGATTTTCACATATGGTCTTTGGCCTCTCAACAGACCTGGAAATCAGAAACAATCTTACTTTCACCCCCGCAGTTTACTACCAATCATCGTGGGAGAGTTCGGTAAATGGCGAAAATGAATTCTGGGTTGGTTTGAGTATGAAGTACAAATTCTAAGACGTTAAGTACTCCCATCTTGCAATAAATCGCAAAAGGGGGCCATTACTATCTCAGCAAAAAAGGCCGGTTTATTAAAAACCGGCCTTCTCATTTCACCTCTAAAATGAACCAGCCTTAAATCCCTCGCCGCCCAATAAATCTGGCCGTCTCAACCAAGGCTTCCTTAGCATCGCTCTCTCGCAAGCCAGCCAACGACACAATCGCTTTTGCAACAAACTCTTGCGCCCTGCTATATGCATATTCCAAACTCCCATAGGACCTCAGCATCTTTATTAAGCCTGCCTTATCACATAACGAATTTATCGCTGCACTTCTTCCCTTCTCGTCCAACGCACCTAATAAATGTATCACTGCCAAAGTCAGCTTGCTTTTATCAACATCATTGCCGATTGTTTTGCCCGTTTTGGCTTCATCGCCGATTATGTCGAGCAAATCATCGGTAATCTGGAACGCAATACCGAAATTCAAACCAAAATCAGACAACAGTCGAACCTCAGTTTCGCCTACTCCAGCTAAAAGGCCGCCAAGACAACAACAGCTGCTCAAAAGTGCCGCACTTTTTTCAGTGATTATGTCGATATATTCTGTTTCGTTTAACTGCCAATTCTCTCTTTGTGCCATCTGCCTCAATTCACCTTCGCACGTTCGAGCGGCAGCAGTAGCAATTATCTTCACGACCTCGGGCTCCAAATCAGCACACATCTTAAAAACCTTGCTTAATAAAAAATCGCCTAACAAAACTGCAGATTCGTTACCCCACAAACTGTTCACCGTAGCCTGTCCACGACGCCTTTGCCCTTCGTCTATAACATCATCGTGCAGTAGCGTGGCATTATGAATCATCTCCATAATCGCTGCAATACGGATGTGCTCGTCTGTGATTTTACCGACAGCCCCACCGGCAAGCAAAACCAGACCAGGACGAATCATCTTGCCGCCACAGGTATTCAGGTACTCGACCAATCGCCTAATACCGATTTTGCTCGTGCTACGTAGCGTAGCGCTACTACGCAGAGTAGCATCGGGGCAGCATGCCAATTGCTCATTTATTAGCTCTTTTACCCGACCCAATTCATCATTGATAAGTCTAAAAGCGGGAACACCACTGGGTGGGAGAACGCCGGATATGTCGGTATGTGCTGGTAACTGCATATTGTATATACCGCGTGCTTCGTCACTTGTATCTCGTCTGGGATACGAGAGAGACGTTAACTATTTGCTCTTTCCGTGGGCGTATTTGAAGAACTTCTTTCTCAGCAGGCGGGTATACGGCCCGGGTCTGCCGTCTCCAATAATCCTGCCGTCAATCTCAACAATACCAATGACCTCGGCAGCCGTCCCTGTAAGGAAAAACTCATCGCAAACGTATAAATCGAATCTCGTCAGGTTTTTTTCAACCACCTCAAGCTTTTCTTTCTTGGCCAATCTGATAACGATACCACGAGTTATCCCACCCAGCGCACCAGCTTCAACCGGCGGTGTATAAATCACTCCGTCTTTTACAATAAAAACATTGTCGCCGGTCGCCTCGGCAACATATCCTTCGTGGTTATACATAATCGCTTCGGGTACATCGCTATCCAGCGCTTCAATCTTGGCCAGAATATTATTGAGATAATTCATGCTCTTGACCTGCGGAGGAATTGCCAACGGATGATTGCGAACCGTCGTTGCGCTAATCACCTTCATCCCTTTTTCGTAAAGCTCTTCTGGATAAAGCTGTATGTTATCAGCTATGATAAATAATCTCGCGTCCTCGCAGACGAAAGGATTCAATCCCAAAGTGCCTACCCCACGGGTAACAACAAGTCGAATATAACCATCTATAACGTTGTTAGCTTCAGCAGTCTTTTCAACTGCCCTGATAAGCCTGTCTCTGCTCATCGGGATATCAAGGCGAATTACCTTCGCCGATTCATAAAGACGCCTGATGTGGGCCTCCAGCTCAAATATCCTGCTATTGTAAACACGGATACCTTCAAATACCCCGTCGCCGTAAAGAAGACCATGGTCAAAAACAGTTATTTTAGCATCCGCCTCGCCTACAAGTTTGTCATCAAGCCAAATCTTCAATGCCATAAAATCTTCCTTTAATAGACGCCCACAGCACAGATGTATCTTGTGAACTTATGCTCCTGTGCTCTTCTGCTCTATCTTGCCATCCGCCAGTGTTACTATCCGCCCAGCCTTTTGGGCAATCCTTTCGTCGTGGGTTACCATCACAATCGTCTGGCCGGCCCTATTCAATCTTTCAAGAACACTTAGGATACCATTTCCCGTCGAAGAGTCAAGATTTCCCGTCGGCTCATCGGCCAAAAGTATTCTCGGTTCATTCATCAATGCCCTGCCGATAGCCACCCTTTGCCTCTCCCCTCCTGACAACTGATACGGCTTATGATCGGCCCTTTCGCTCAAACCAAGCTCACTGAGCAATTCTCTGGCTCGGCTCCTCGCCCATCTGCGACTGCCAAGCCAGCCGATTACGCCCTTCGACGCCATTGCCGGAAGGAAAACATTTTCCAGTACACTTAATTCGTCCAATAAATGATAAAACTGAAATACAAATCCTACCATTTTATTGCGGAACCTATTCAGTTCACTTTCGCTATGTCGACTTAAGTCCCTGCCCTGGAACCTCACAATTCCCTTATCCGGCCGGTCCAGCGCCCCCAG
>CAZTWR010000231.1:0-3289 GCA_964618055.1 uncultured Pirellulales bacterium
CTAAGGCGACGGTTTGCAAAACCGTTATTCGTCGGTTCGAATCCGACCGCCGCCTATTCTTTATTCGCCTTAGTTATGTGGAATTTAGGGGGTTTGGGCAGGATGGGATAGAACCAATCCCTTTTCGAATGGGATAAAATGCGCAAGTTCGTGTAAGAAACGTTCAAAAACATTTGAAAATATTCGAAAACCATACAGAAATATTCAAAAACTGACACAAAACGTTCGAAAATATTCAAAAATATTCAAAAATTTTGCACCCCCCCTGCGCAAATGATCTCGCGGCGAGAGGATGAGTGGATGGGTTAATGCGTGGATGCGCGAATAGGTAAGGGCAGGGGAAAATCCATTGCGCTGGTGCCCGCAGGGCAGGCTGCCGGAGGCCACGATGAGAAGATAAATTAAAAATCAAAATGTAAAATGCAAAATTGTGGAACTGCTTCGCAGAGATTTTTTGTTGAGTTGGTTTTACCTATTTGCTGTTGCTCCCGGAAGCCGCCCCAGAGAGATAGCAAACGGCACATCTCACAGGGCATGCAATGAGGAGCGTTAGTATCACGTAGCCCCGAAGGGACGAAGTAAGTAGGAATGAGGGCCGAACTGGAGGACGCAACAGCCGAATAGTCGCTGGTCGCGAGAAAAATTAAATATCAAAAATCAAAGAGCAAAATTACAAAGCAAAATGTAAACAGTGAATACCGGCTCTGTTGGGAAATAAGAATGCGGCGGCGGAGAAAAAATTGGTAAGCGTTCCCGGTTATTTTCAAGGACAGACTATATGAAGGTAGAGTGCATCATTTTCTTCAAGACATAAATAATTATTACCAAACATATTAGGCAGTTTTTCTCGCAAGAAACGATGAATCTTCCAATCATCAGGATAAAAATTTTTGAAAATAAAATGTACAAATTGGCCTAAACTAAGTGGCTTTGAAACGGCTATTCGTGTATAGTGCCTGTTTAAGTGAACATGTGATCTTGCATGCTGTTTTGCTTCTCCATTTTGTCTATAATCAAATCGTATCGGGCTATTAAGACGGCATATAATTTTTTCAGAAATATACATATTAAATACTTCATAAGGGTCACATTCCGAAAGCAAATCTTTATCATATTCAAAAAATGGCCACGGATAGTATCCAAGTCTATGGCCAATAATTTTGTTTCCTATAAAGTCATAACTTATTTGTAATATTGCCCCATCATACAAAAATGCCGTATATTGTCCTGCTTTAAGGAACGCTCCATATTCATCAACTGTTGCAAAATCACCTTCTATTGCAGAACCTTTTATCGAAGACCAGGTGATTCTATACGCGCTGCCTATGGGAATTTTTTTCGGCCATTGAACATATAAAGCTAAATCCGAATTTAATAAAAGCTCTAAAAATTCGTTTAATGTTATAATAACACTATTCGATGTAATCATCTTCATCTTCTTGTCTGAGCAGCTTCCTTAATTTTGTTTTTAATTTTAAAGGCAAACTATCGATTGATACGTCTCCTTTGGTAATAGCATCTAAAAATTCGAATAAACCTTTTTCAGCTTTTTGAATAACACGTTTCTCCTCGGCAGTACGATCTCGATGAATTTGTCGTAAAGTTTTTAATTCGTTTTCTGTAGGTATTTTAAAATTTAACTTAAAATCATTTTTTATAACTTTATTTATCTCCGAAGAAAGTAAATCCATTTCATTACCATATCCGCAAATTCTAACCCAAGCTCGAGATCGTGTAATTGCGGTGAATAATATATTTCGCAATTTTGTTAGTTCGTAACCTGAAAAACAAAACTGACTATCTGCAATATAAACCATAGGCGCTTCGTTGCCTTTTGCGCGATATATATTTGCGATAGCCACGGAAGTTTTTACGAACATATAATCAGAACTTGATGTTACTCCAACTAAGTGTGTGTCAATCCTCTTTTTAGATAATGCTTGATTGATTATTGCACATTTTCCTTTTGCTCTTACCGTATCAGGTATAATAATTAAAATATCATCTGGTTCAAGTTGATCGTCGGTAAGATTAATATGAACCTGATCTGCAATCCAAGCAGCTTGTTCTTCTTCGTTTTCAAATTGTTCAATTTTGATTGCATCTTTTGGATCAAGTAACTCTTTAAAATACCCAGGATATGAGTCTGGCCTTCTTTCTAATTCTACACGACTACCGAATTCTAAAGAACCACTTTTCACAAAATAACCAACATCGCTCCACAAAGAAACGTCGTCGAAATGCTGAACTAAACCACGTTTTCTATTTCTATAGATACCCAAACCAAGAGCATGTGCTAAAGTTAAGGCCCAAGGCGTATTTCGGTAACAAACCGGCAATACAATGTCTTGACGTGGTTGTCCTTGAATATTACTTATTGTAACGAGGGGGTTGCCGTTGGCATCTTCGCCAAATAATTCATTGACCGTAGGCATTACAGAATCTGATAGGTTCTGCAACTCGTCGTATGCCCAAATTATTCGCTTCGGCTCTTTACAAAACTTGTGAATTAAACGGAAGAAAGGAACAGGAAGATCTTGTGCCTCGTCAACTAATACAGCATCATAACATGGTTCGATGTTTTCTGTTTGCAAAGAATGAGCTAGAAGTTCATTACAGACACCTTCAAAAGCACGATTCATGCCATACCTACTTTTGCCATAGAGAAAAGTATGCACAGGTGCATCTAACATAGTCGCCATTTCAGTAACCGATGTAGAAAGTAGCTGTTTCATCAATTCTCTCAATAGCTTGAATCAGAAGATCTATTTGAACCCTTTTTTGTGTCGAGCCATATATTACTTCCATACTTTTCCTCGTTTAGCAGTTCTTTTTAATTAAAAACAAATACTGCATTGGTGAACACTACATGTTTTAGGATCTAATTACTCTAAGCTGTTTCCTCATTGTTTATAGGAACAGATTATAGCCTTAAATGTGAGAAAAGGCAAAGATCATTTTAGTTCTACCTGTGTGTATTTCATAGACACGGACTTACACAGACAAAAACACGGACAGGCACTGAGGACGGTCATCGGCTATAAAGCCGGGGAACTTCGCCCTACTACTTAGCGGCTTTGGGTTTTTTCTTTTTTGCCGCTTTGCGTTTAACAGAAGTTTTTGCTTTTTTAGGTCTTTTACTTTTAACAGCCTTTGGCTTAGCAGCAGCACTGAGTCTCTTTTCCTCTTTGTCCAAATATGTTCTCAGGGACTGGATACCAGTAGAACCCCATTTCCCAAGGAACCTTAATACCCTTGCGAGAAGTTTAATAACTTCGGGGCCGTATTT
>CAZTWR010000232.1:0-3284 GCA_964618055.1 uncultured Pirellulales bacterium
TATTGCGGCCTTCTCTGCCGATAATTCGGCCTTTCATATCGTCATTCGGAATTTCGACTGTTGATACAGATACTTCGCACGTCTGCTCAGCGGCGTAACGCTGAATGGCACTACTGATTATTTCCCGGCTCTTTTCGTTAGCGGTTTCGATACTCTCTTCGACCTTGCGAGCAATCAAAGCTGACATCTCGTGCTCGCATTCATCTTCGAGCCGTTTCAGCAGCAGCTCCTTGGCCTCTTCGACATCCATCGCCGTGATTTTAAGAAGTTGATTCTTCTGCTGAGCCATCAAAACGGAAAGCTGCTTTTCCCTGTTGTCGATATTGCGCAATCTTCTCTCAGCCTCTTTTTCCCGCTGTTTTAATGCCACCTCCTGCTGCTGAAGGAGCCCAGCCTGTCGGTCAAGGGCATCCTCGCGTTTGCTTAATCTCATTTCGGTCTCGTGCAACTCAGCACGAATTTTATTAGCCTCAGTTGTAAATTGTTCCTTTTTTTTGATGTTTTCTGCAGCAGCATCAATCTGTGCAGATTTAATTATGTTCTCAGCTTCCCTTTTGGCACCATCTATCTGTCGCTTCAGGTCCTGCTCGAAGGTTTTGGTCTTTGCTTTGGCAATCATCTGGAAGACCATCGCAGTTAAGGCAATCCCCAGAAGAAAAGTGGCAATTGGGATAAGGACAGCTGGGAGACCAATTTGCATCATTATGGCATCCATAATCCCTAACCTTTCATTTGCAGTTACAATAAAGTTTAAAGCATCACTAAAGTTTAAAGCATCACTCAATGCTGTCCAATTGCGGATTTTCCGGCAGTCCGCAGTCCTATGGACTCCTTACGGTGGAAAGCTACAAAGAAATGGCTGTGAATTACGAAATCCTTTTCGCTGGAGCGCAGAATCAACTACTTGGGGTCAAAATTACCTTTAATCGCGGCATTCTTGACATTGAATACTTCTTTTTCTTCCAAAATTGTTGATTTATGCTCAATACCAGCACTACTTCGCTGGTAAGCAAAAACTTTTTCAAACAGATTTCGTTTCACTCTAATTTCACTTTTCTTCCGTCGCATCAAGAGGCCGTATCCACATTGCCTTTGCCGACTGCGACGGATGCTAAACACGTCTCTGTAACCTAACCGCCGTTTGAGAAAGGACTTACAGGCCCTTTTCTCTTTTGCTTGTCCCTTTACAAAGTAATGATAAACTACCAATGTTACGGGACAATCCGCAGTTTTGTTCATCATCGGTATATCAAGTACTATGCTAAAGTATTTTTGGTAATTGGTCAAGAAAAAAGAATGTGTAAATAAATTGGCCGATTTTGTGGCTCTAAAACCCTAATTGAACAAAGGATAGCAGAATAAGGACAGTTAATTTTTTAGGGCTTTTGGCAAAAATTCCTATAAGTCTTTTACAAAAAGGCTGCTCTGGGGAAATTCAGCATATTAGCTGATAGCCGTTATGGTATTTAGCCGAGATTCTTTGCTTTATAATGACGAGAAAGGGCTTTCGATTTTTGCAATGGCTGGGAGGCCGGTTTTGGGATAATATATATTGCAAATCTTAATCGTCAGGATGGCTTACGCCACTTCTGGTAATTTGCATTGTATCTTTTGCGAGCTTGCAGAAGCAGAGAATGTTTTAGGTAAGCAGATGAGCAAAGAACAAAAGGATTCGGGGACGGAAACAACCGAGAAGAGATTGCTTCGGCCGGCCTTAATTATTTCAACGGAGACAATCTCGGAGTATCCCATATTCCTGGAGCATCTGTTGGTTGGTCTGGCTGATGAATCGATTCCAACAGCCTTGGTCTGTCCGGCGAATTGCAATCCGCCCTCCGTTGTTCCCCCATCGGTTCAGGTTATAAGACATCCCGCTTTTAATTTGCCTCTGCTCTGGCGGCAAAACAGGAGGAGACTTGTTGAGCAGCTCAGCGATTTTAAGCCGACTGTTCTGCACTGTTTGTGCCAGAGCGAAGCGCCTTTTGCCAGGCAATTAGCCTGGCAATTGGATTTGCCTTATCTATTGATGGTTAATTCGCTGCAGAAGCGATTTAGTCGGCTTTTTATTTCATCGAGCCGTTGCGCAAAAATCATTGTTCCGGCTGAAAGCATCGCCGCCAACATTACGAAAGTTTATCCCACCTTTGCTGAGCGAATTGAGCGGATAAATATCGGTACCTTTGCCTCAGAGACCAGCAGCTGTTTCCGCCATCCCAGCTGGCTCACAAGTATGGTAACAGCTCATCCGCTGGATAACGAAAGTGATTTTGAGAATTTATTCGGTGCGGTAAGGCATCTGGCGATTGACGGATACGAATTTATGTTAGTGATAACAGGCGGTGGACGAGCAGAAAAGCAGGTGTGGAAATTACTGACTGTGCTGGGCCTTTCGCAGATTGTTACCATTGTTCCGAGATTGGAACTATGGCGTTCGGTTCTTGCAGCCGGTGATATTTTCATCCAGCCCCAGCCCAGCAATTCTTTTAACCCTTTATTGCTGGAGGCGATGAGCGTTGGAGCAGCTGTGGCGGGCTGCAAGGGCGGAGTCGATGATTTGATTATTGAGGACAAAACCGCAGTTGTGTTTGACCCGAATGATGAGCTTAGTATATATGGCGCTCTACAGCGGTTATTCGACAAGCGAGAGTTGGCGCAACAAATCGCCACAACAGCACAGCAGTCTTTGAGAGAAAACTATACCGTCAGTAACATGGTCTCTTCTACACTACGGGCATACCATGATGCGCAGAACTGGCTCAAACACCAAGGCCGTTTTTAGTTTAGTAGGCCGTAGTCTTCCAGTGTTTGTCGCAGAATTGCTTTTTTGCTTTCGTCCATTGGTGTCATTGGCAGTCGAAGTTCTTCAGGAGCCATATTCAGCATTGCCATCGCCGCCTTTATAGGTATAGGGTTGGTCGCCAGGCCGAGCAGATTCTTGCACAGGGCAAAGAGCTTCTTATGCCATTTCAAAGCCGAGGTAAAATCGCCTTCAAGGATTAAATCGGTCATCGCTTTGACATCGGCAGGGACTATGTTTGCCACTACGCTGATGACCCCCTTGCCGCCGACCGAGGCGATGGGCAGCGTAAGGGAATCATCGCCCGAGATAATGGTTATATCACATCGGGTTTCAATTTCGCTGGCCATATCCAGTTTGCCGCTCGCCTCTTTGATTGCGACGATATTTTCAATTTCAGCTAACCTGGCGACAGTCTCCGCCGTCAGGCCCGTCCCGCCGCATCGACCCGGTATGTTGTACAACACTATCGGCAAATCGACCTCTT
>CAZTWR010000233.1:0-3265 GCA_964618055.1 uncultured Pirellulales bacterium
ATATTTTTGACAATTCAGTTTCACCGGAACTAACAAGTTTCCAAACATAATAAAGGTGCTCGTATCTGCTAATCCCAAGTTCCACAAGATGTCGAGATATAATGTCAAACTGTTCGTAAGACAGGAGTGATAATATTAGTGTCAAACCGCGACAATCCAAATAATCTTCAAACGAAAGGCTATCGGTGGCGACACAAACCTCTTCAATCTCAAAACACTTCCGGCCCATATATTCACCAAACTGCCTCGGCACCAACCGGAATCTTGTCTGCATCTTGTATGTTTCCCGACACTCTTGTGAGTCAATATAAGTTCCCTTTAGGACCATTGTGGTGTAAGCAAAAACATCTTTAACCCCTACGTTAGTTACGGCTTTTACCCCTTCGAAAAAAGATGATTTTGTTTCTTTTGGCAGCGGTACAATCAGTTCACAAATCGAGCGCATACCACGCCGTAAAACCTCATTGTGAATCTCTATGTATTTATCCATAGGAAGATTCTTACGCTTTATGACTTTCAGAGTTTCAGGATTTAATGATTGGACAGAACTGCAAATAGGAATTTTATTATTCAGGACGGAAGATATTCTCATTAGACGGTCATGATTTGCTTTAGCAACCCCACTCACATTGAAGCTGTTGGGCCACCCGAATTCATCTCGCAATCTTGCCAAATGGTTGGCAACCTCTTCATTTTGTTCATACATTCCAAAATTCGTATCAAAAATTACTAAAAAAAGATCAGGATAGTCCGTTATTCGGCGGGCAATATAGCTTAATTCCGCTTTTATACGTTCTATGCTGAATCTCGTAATAGTGTTATACCATTTTAATCCTGTGTGGCAATATCCACATGAGGATGGACAACCCCTTGTGGTTTCTATTGACGGAGCATAATGTCCGTCAAACCATCGTTCCAAAAGACCGTTCAAATAAGGAGACGGAATCTCATCCAGATTCCTGAGACGCGGTGCCGGTGCACCTGCTACCAAATCGCACGTACGAGGATGAATCGACATAATGCCATCCTGTGGTTTGCTCTTAAGTTCAAATACCTCCTTCCCCTGTAGAAGCCTTTTAATAAGGTCAGAAAAAACAACTTCACCTTCCAGATAGACATAAAAATCAACCTCTTTTCTGTAGAGCAGGTAGTCCCTGCACTTTGCCCGGTCCGTCGGAAACTCTGGCCCACCAGCAACACAGACAGTTTCGGGTTTCAGTTCCTTGGCATAATTAAACACAAGCCGGGATAGTTCCGCATTCCAGCAGTAATTGGACAGGCCTATAACATCCGGCATCCATCGTTCAATATCTTTCAAAATCACATCCGGTCTGTCATAAAGCCGAACTTCAACATTATCTGAATCAATCTGAGATAACAAATACGAAGCTATATAAGCAATTCCGATAGGCATAGAAACCGAATGCCTACCTGCTGTCTCATGACGCAAATCACCCAATGCAATTTTAAGCGGTTGTGACTTAAATATCTCTACTTCCTTCCAACCAAAATGCAAATCTCAAATCTTGTGGGTACTTAGCCGTTCCCTACACCCAGGTCGTATCGCCCAAGGTAACTGAGGCCTGATGAAAACATCATAGTTGGGAACATACGCATTATTGTATCCCTTAAACATAACATCGAACTTGAGAATCTTATTTACAAAAAGATGTTCTGTCTTTAAATACACCAGATGAACTGTGAGGAAAAACTGCCTTCCTCCAAAAGTGTCTTTGGATAAAACACACGATGCATTATAAATCCCCGCGGCAAGTTGATGGAAGCTTTGGGCTGTAGCTGGGTCGTCAAGATTAAGACTTTCCAAAACAGGAACTGCGTTTTCATCGACTACCGTTACTCTGATATACACTTGTGGAATCGGCTGAAGGCACTCAAAGGTAACTGACACAATAATGTCTTCGTCTGAATTAAATGACCTCCGTGCAACTCCTGACCGATCCAGCAGCGCAATTTCTCGAAAACGTATGAAGGGATGTTTCCTCCGAATCAAACCTTCCATCCGTGTCTCTATTTGCTCAGAGGAGGCAATCGCACCTTCAAGCAGATTCTGTCCCAAATAATGTGCCACCACCTGGTTCGTAGCTGAGTCCATTAAAAGCTCACCTTTATCAATTAACATAGTCCGCTGGCACAAGTTGCGAATCGCTGCCATATTATGGCTTACAAACAATATGGTACGCCCTCCCTTTGCGATGTCCTCCATTTTGCCGAGACATTTTTTCTGAAACTCAACATCTCCGACCGCCAGCACTTCATCAACAAGCAGAATTTCAGGTTCTAGGTGGGCCGCCACTGCAAAGGCCAGCCGGACGTACATGCCCGATGAATAACGCTTTACCGGCGTGTCGATGAACTTTTCCAGACCGGAAAAGTCAACTATCTCGTCAAACTTACTCATCGTCTCAGCTTTCGTCATACCAAGAATCGCGCCGTTAAGGTAGATATTTTCGCGCCCTGTCAGCTCCTGATGAAAGCCGGTGCCTACTTCAAGCAAAGATGCAATCCTGCCCCTAATCTTAACCGCTCCTCTGGTGGGGGTCGTGACACGAGAGAGGATTTTCAGAAGTGTCGATTTGCCTGCTCCATTACGACCTATAATGCCGAGTACTTCCCCCTGTTGGACATCAAACGAAATATCCCGCAGTGCCCAAAACCACTCGCCATCCAGGCCGGGCCCTACATCCGATGTAATCCTCATATTAGGGTCCTCCCTGCCACGAACACGGGCCCACCAGCTCTGCAAATCCTTATATAAAGTCCCATGCCCGATCACGCCGTAGCGGTACTGCTTGCAAAGCCTCTCAACTTGTATAACCGTCTCTGGCATACTCAAACCGTATCCATGAAGCTCTTCTCGATTCTACTGAATAGGATAATCCCTCCCAAAAGTACCAACATGGTAATTGCCCAGCTGGTAATCACGTAAGCAGGATTTACAATTCCCTTGCCCAGGAAGGCGTAGCGAAATGCCTCTATAACCGACGCCATCGGATTTAGCATATAAACAGGCTGATATTTTTGTGGTATTGACGACGCCGGAATAATCACAGATGATGCATACATCCATAGTTGAACTGCGAAACTCATCACGAAAGTCAAATCACGGTACTTGGTAGTAAGGGAGGAAACCAAAATACCCGAACCCAAGCTTAGAACCGCCATTTGAAAGACTAAAATGGGAAGTAATAGTACAAGCAAATTCGGTCGAATCGGAGAACCGCTCGCAATAAAATAGAAGTAAAAG
>CAZTWR010000234.1:0-3261 GCA_964618055.1 uncultured Pirellulales bacterium
GGGTTACTTGAAAGTGGCGTGAGTAATATGCTGAAGGGCTTAACTACCGCCGAAGAAGTCCTTAGTGTAACATTCATGGAAGATATAAAAGCGGAATAGAGAGGAATAGTTTTTGGCAAGCTTCCCGAAATAGTAAAGGTTAATTCTCGCCTTAAGGGGGTGTGGTATTTTTCTTATAAAGGACAAGAAAAACAGCTTTTGACATAATTTCGGACCATGTTTTATAAAGTTGTGGTCCGGTTTTTTACTAAACTCAAGGTTTTCGGACGCCGATGGTTAGCTGTGAAAGAGCCGTAAAGTATTGAATTAATGATAGCAAACAGCGGATAGGAAAAGGAAAACTAAACGCTAAATGCCAAGCGACCTTGATAAGGTTCGATAAATGAAAAGCTATAGGTATATTGCTCGGGATTCATCGGGTCAGCGACAGGAAGGCCTCAAAGAAGCGGCTTCCTCAAATGATGTACTTGGCTGGCTTCGTGACCAGGGGTTTACTCCTGTCTCTGTCAACGAGCTAACTGTGGGCGCCAAAAAAACCCGGCGAACAACTTACCGAAGGCGAATCAAATCAGCAGACTCGGCAGCACTTTGTTGGCAACTGACCACAATGGTAGAGGGAGGAATTGCTATTACCACAGCTTTGGAGACCATTAGCGAAGACATAGAAAATTTGCAGCTTCGAAAAGTATTAAAACAGGTTTTGGAAAAGATGCGTAAGGGTGAGACTTTTTCAAGCAGTGTTTCGGAATTTCCAAAGGTTTTTAACCGGCTGTCCTGCGCTATGATATTAGCCGGCGAGACCGGCGGTAATCTCCCGGTGGTGCTGCACAAACTGGCAGAGTATTTTGAAAATCGTGATAAACTGGCAAAAAAAGTTAAAGGTGCAATGGCCTATCCTATTTTTGTGCTCGGATTTATAGTACTGATAGTCATATTCATAATGGCTTTTATTATTCCACGATTCCGCATCATATTTGACCAGATCGGCGGCGAGCTGCCTGCTTTTACCCGGGGCTTTATGGGCTTTTACGATATTCTACACTACAACCTCCACTATATTATTGCCTCTGTCCTTTTCCTGATAGTTTTCGCAGTTGTTGCCTATAGGACCAAAAAAGGCCATTACTTATTTAGCAAAATCACCCTCGTCATTCCTTTATTTGGCAAGGTAATCAGGCAGACATTTGTTGCAACGTTATGCAGAACGATGTCAACCTTAGTTGTTGCGGGCGTTTCAGTGCTTGATATATTCGATATTCTTTCCGGAATGACCGATAACGATGTTATGAAATCAGCCGTAATACAAACCAGAGAGCGTATTGTTGGAGGCTCAAACATCTCCTTGAGTATGGCCTCGGTTGGCTTTTTTCCTAATATGGTTATCAAAATGATACGGGTCGGCGAAGAAAGTGGCTCGCTATCCACAGTGCTCGAAAGAACCAGCGCCCATTACGAACGAAAGGTTGATTCTACTATAACCGTCATGACGAGTATGCTTGAGCCGCTAATGATTGTAACCATTGGCGCAATTGTGCTGGTGGTAGTTCTTGCGCTGTATCTGCCGATTTTTACAATGTCAGATGTAGCAAGATAGCCCAGTCACGTAGCCACAGCGGACTTTGACAGTGCTATGAGCTAAGTAGTAAAAAAATCGAAAAACTCATACAGTCGCTAATGAATCTGACCGATAGATGAAACGAAAAGCTAAAGGTTAGAAACTGAAGTAATTTTAAGACATTTTTTTAGGAGAAGTCAAAATGAAAAGTAAAAAAGGTTTTACACTGATCGAGTTGATGGTGGTTGTTCTCATCGTCGGCATCCTGGCTGCGGTGGCGGTTCCGCTTATGCGAGGCCGTATCGATCAAGCCAAGTGGTCGGAGGGAAAGGCAATTATGGGCACCATAGCAACCTCGTTACGTGCCCATATCGCCGAAAAAGGCAGTGATTTCACTAAGATCCCCACTCTGGCACAATTAGGTTTTGCGGATACTGATTTGGACGGCACCTATTTCACAGGTGGTGAGTCTGGAGATAACGATTTCTCATGGGTGATAAACAGCGATGACCCAATGGAGTTCGATATTACGGCTACCGCGCCTACAGGCATCAGCTCTCCTACTAAGATTATCCTGGATGAAACAGGTACCTGGACAGAAACAACAGAGTAAGGTTTACTACCCCCTAATCGTCTATTTGGTCTGAGCAAGTGGGTGCCTACAAAGAAGGTCTCCTTTGTCAAACATTTGAGAACAGGTAAGGAGGCAGGGTAAGACTGTTAGAAGTAATGGTGGCTATGGTCGTTCTGGCCATAGCCATCTTAGGCTAAAAAGTACACCGGCTGCAGAAGACGTAAGGACGCAAAGCTCTTGCTGTTTCCAACACTATTTACTATGCGGGCTCCCGTTTACCAAAAGACACAGGTAAATCCGTCATTCCCGGCGGGTCCGATAACGGCACAGGGGTTTTCCGATTCTGAACCAATGCCTGCACAGGTTACGCACAAGTATGCTCAATGCATCCGGGGCAAAATCGGACCCCTCTAAAATAAACTAATATTTTTTGCTTTTGTGATTTTCTGGTGTATATTTTAATTAGTAGAATCTATCAGGGGGAAAATGCTTTTAGTCTATATTTTGAGCTTCTTATATCAATTTAAGCAGAGCAATCACCATTTTCTTAGTAGCAACACAACAGACGCAACGCTCTGCTGCTTGGTGAGAGGGTGGAAGGGAAATCATTATGACTGTTAAGCGGCCCAAATTTGCGTCGGCACTTATCTTGATTGAGGTAATGGTAGCTATGGTCGTTCTCGCCATAGCCGCCTTAGGCGTTTTGAGCTATCAATATCAGGCCGCCATACACGCCCGAATAGCCCGTGCACAAATCGCTGCTATGCGCACTGCACAGTTACTGCTTGAAGATTGGAAGAGCACCGGTGGCTCAGAGGAGTATGACCTATCCAAGTTGGGACTGGGCTTTTCATCCTCCTTAAAAATACCCAGCCTATGGAGTCAGGGAGAAGGTCCGGGATTGGGCAGCCCACTAAACAATTCTGCACATGCTCTCACAGTTGATAACCTGCCGATGCTGGTAGTGCTCAGATGGGAGGACGTTGCTCACGATACCATAGCAGAAGTAAAATTGCGGCAGCTTTCTATTATAGTGAGATTTGGAGAAATTGACAGGGGAGGGGATTTGACATTTTCAGAAAGTTACTTGGCGAATATTCCAATCATTACTCTGACTACTTATGTCCGCCTT
>CAZTWR010000235.1:0-3250 GCA_964618055.1 uncultured Pirellulales bacterium
TTCTGCTCGATTATGTGCGAGTGTCTTTGTGTTCGCAGGTTCAGCTCATCGAGCTGTTTCTGGTCCACCTCGCTCGGCGCATCGGTTAAGAGGCACTGGCCTCGCTGGGTCTTCGGAAATGCAATGACGTCTCTTATATTTTC
This sequence comes from uncultured Pirellulales bacterium, assembly GCA_964618055.1. Lineage (GTDB taxonomy): Bacteria > Planctomycetota > Phycisphaerae > Sedimentisphaerales > Anaerobacaceae > CAYYFT01. Next base: position 144 of record CAZTWR010000235.1, read on the forward strand.
TGTGTTGGTAAGCAGCATAATCATTCTGTCCAGACCCAGTGCTATCCCTCCGTGCGGCGGAGCGCCGTATTCTAAGGCCCGCAAGAAGAAGCCGAACCGCTGCTGGGCCTGCTTCTTCGAGATTTTGAGTAGTTCAAAAACTTTTTGTTGAACCTTCGGGTCGTAGATACGAATACTACCGCCGCCAATCTCGGAGCCGTTGACGACGACGTCATAGGCCTGTGAGCGGATGTTGGTAGGGTCACTGTCGAGTTTGTCCAAATCCTCCGGCACAGGTGCAGTGAACGGATGGTGTAGTGAATCATATCGCTTTTCATCCTCGTTCCACTAAAACAGCGGAAACTCCACTATCCAGACAAACTCGAAAGCTTCTTTATCGTAGAGCTTCAGGTCCCTTGCCAGTTTGCACCGCAGCGGAGCCAATGCCTTATTGGCGTTTTTCTCACTGTCGGCAACGAACAAAAGCAGGTCCCCATCTTTGGTACCGAAGCGTTCGATTATCTGCTGGAGCTGTTCGGCGCTGAAGAACTTAGCTAACTGGCTGGTCAATGTCATTTTGTCATTTTCTTTTTCGGCCTTGAGCCAGGCCAGGCCTTTTGCCCCATAGTCTCCGACAAATTCGGTCAGTGTCTTTTCAATATCGCTTCTGGAATATTTTTTGCCACCGCCCGGAACGCAGAGCCCTTTTACAATCCCGCCTTTTTCAATAGTTGAGGTAAATACTTGGAATGTGCTTGTCTTTGCAATATCGGAAATGTCGCCTAATTTCATATCGAAGCGCAAATCCGGCCTGTCTGTGCCGTAATTGTCCATCGCTTCTTTGTAGTTCATTCGGCGCATCGGCGCCTTAACATCCACGTCCAGAATCTGCTTCCAGATTTTTGCTAATAGGTTTTCGTGAACACCGATGATGTCGTTGCTGTCGACGAAGCTCATCTCGACATCGATTTGCGTAAATTCAGCCTGTCGGTCAGCCCGCGGGTCCTCATCGCGGAAGCACCGCACTATCTGGAAGTATTTATCGACACCGCTTACCATTAGAATTTGTTTAAACAATTGTGGTGATTGAGGCAGCGCATAGAAGCAGTTTTTATGCAGTCTGCTAGGCACGAGGAAATCCCTTGCACCTTCCGGCGTACTCTTGGCCAGCATCGGGGTCTCAATCTCCAAAAAACCCAGTCGGTCGAAATAATCACGCGTAATCTTGGTTACACGATGGCGTATGCGCAGTATCTTTTGCATTTCTGGCCGACGCAGGTCGATATACCGCCTGGCCAACCGAAGCTCCTCGCCCGTCTTTTCGGCATTGTCAATCTCAAAAGGCGGAGTCTTGGAGACGTTAAGAATTTCCAACTGCTGAACAGCCACTTCGATTTGACCGGTAGGCAGCTTCGGATTTTCTAATCCTTCACCTCGCGGCTGAACCATGCCTTTGGCCGCTATTACCCATTCGCAGCGGGCTGTCCCTGCCAGCTTGTGGGCTTCAGGCTGGGTTTCGGGATTAAAAACCAACTGGGTCAGCCCTTCTTTATCGCGAAGGTCAACGAATACCAAATTGCCGTGGTCGCGATAGGAATGGACCCAGCCGGCCAAAGTTACCTTTTTGCCGGCATCTTCAAGCCGAAGCTGCCCGCATGTATGTGTTCTTTTCAACATCACAAAAATCTCTCTAAAAAACGCTAAATACTACCCGTTATACGCTAACACAGAACAGTTGGGATAGTCTACCCACCACAGACGGGTTCCGTCAATAACAGCTTTTAAGATTTGGCCTCTGCTGAGTGACTATGTGTTTCTCTGTAAAGCAGCTTTTGCAGAAATGTCGTTGAGGTAATTGTGCAAAATTCCAGCCTGTTTATTTTTATTTCCGCAGATATCCAGCAGGCCCAGCGAAACTAATCGGCGTATTTTACTGAGCAGCCGTAAGGCTTCGTATTCGGCGTACTTACCTCTTTACCTGCTGTCAGTTCTGCCAGGGCCTTGTCAACATAGTTAATTACGCCCTCTTTCTTTCTGCCCAGTGGCGAATCGTCAATTGCACCATCATAGACGATGTTGCCTTTGGTATCTATGATGAACATATGCGGAGTCGTTTTAGCGCTGTAGGCTCTGCCAACCTTGCCTGACCTGTCGTCGAGTATGGGATAATCAAGTTTGTGTTTCTCTGCGAAATCCCTGTTCTTTTCGGTAGTTAAATGCTTTGTGCTGTTTACAGCGAGCCAGACAACGTTCTTGTCCTTGTACTTGTTGGCAAGCTCGACCATCGTATTTGCCTTTTCGTAATGGTATTTGACAAACGGACACTCGTAGTTGAACCACTCCAGCACCACAATTTTACCCTTATAGTCGGAAAGACTTATTGTTTTGCCGTCGTAGTTGGTCAGTGTAAACTCCGGCGCTTTGTTGGCGGCTTCGGTCTCCGCAGCCAGCCCCTCGCTCTCACAGATGCTCAATGCCGCTGACACCGCCAGCATTGTCAGAATTGTAAAAATTGTGTTTCTCATCGTTCCGCCCTTTCATTAAAGTATTCCAGCTTACCTGTTCCTTACCTGTATAAATACCTTTGAAATGGCTTTCTGTGCTCAATTATTTGCGGTTTCCGCCAAAAAAAACAAAATCTGGGAAAATCACAAATATTGAAACGATTTTCATATTATTTTTTCTGAGACCGAACTTTTTATCTGGTGAAGGCGTAATGATTTTAGTATAAGTACCATGGGCTGGGGTTTTAACTCCTCTTTTCCTCCCTCCGACCTCAGCCCATTTTTTTCAATTCAACACCACCCGCCGGTGATTTTACGTATAAATTCAGCAACGTATCCATCTTGAGGTTTTTCGGGGGATTTTTTAGGCATCGAATCGTAAGTGCCCTTATGCAAACAGCTTATCAAAATCGCCAGTATATTACAGGCCAAAGGCTTATCGAATACAAGCCCAAAATTGTTGAATATAAGCCAAATACCACTTTACTTTTAATAGCGGAAAGTATAGAATATGGTTAGTTGTAGAAGTTTTCTTCAGCGGATATTATTTTTGCCAGATACGAACATTTTTTGGCAAGAATGATATAGACTTGTAGAAGTTTTGGGTGTAATATTTTACTATAG
>CAZTWR010000236.1:0-311 GCA_964618055.1 uncultured Pirellulales bacterium
TGGACACTAAAACCGATGAATTGGCCATTAATGTCAACCTTGTTACAGACAAGAGGCTCTTTGAAAGTAACACTGTGGCTGGCACCGGAGCGGCTGTCAGCCGGTGCAACAACGGTAACATCACCGATTTTCACCAGCTCTTTGTAAATAGCCGCTAGGCCCGGTGCGAAAATACCATCGTCATTTGTTAGTAATATATTCATAAATACATAGTAAGGTAAAAAGTTAAAAATTAAAAGTGAAAAGTGGGGTCTGACCTGCTCAATTGCCTCTTGCAAATTATTGAGCGGTGCTTATACTTATTGCTTATG